>NZ_KB891245.1 GCF_000373365.1 Parafrankia discariae | reverse complement strand
CGGGACGGCGGACATTCCCCCCTGAGGACTGGAACACCCGGCTACCCCGGTTCCACACCGAGATCACCCGCACGCTCAACCCGCCACGGCGTCACCGCACCTGCCCCCGGGTCGTCAAACGCGCCCGGCACAACAGCTACCGCGTCAAGAAACCCGACGAACCCGCCTCGATCCGCCACCCGGGCCCCGCCACGATCCGACTCCACCCACTCACCCCACGCGCGGCCTGACCAAACCCCAGCAAGATCGCCTTAAGCTTCACGGCATTGACTCCGGACCCCCGCGACGCGGAGGACAGCGAGGCGGACGGCGGCCGCGCCCCCGACGGCCACGGCCGCGCGTCGAGATAGGACCACCGCGCGCCGACTGGCTCTCCGCCACCGCTGACGGAGGACCAGTCGGTTCCCCCCGCGCTCCGAAGTGAGTCGTGAGAGCGGCGTACGGGTGGCACGGGGTGACATGGGGTGGCTCAGTCGGCTCGCCTCGGCGGTCCTCCCACCGGACACGTCCCGGACTCACTGATGCGTCCCGAACGCGGAGCACCGGCGCCGGAACACTGGCGCACCGGCGGACACGAAAAGGGCCGCTGCCCCGAGATCTCGGGGCAGCGGCCCTTTTCCGTCGCCAGGCGCCAACCGCGGTCAGCCGCCGACCTCCGTGTTACTTACCGGCGGGCGTACCGACGGCTGTGCGAGGTCCGCGACCGGGAGAGGCCACGGCCGTTGAAGGTCCTCCAGAGCGCCAGCACGATGATCGCGCCGATGATCGAACCAATGATGCCGGACGGCTGGAGCGCGCCCTCACCGATGTCCTTGTTGAACAGGAGGTAACCGAGGAAACCTCCGACGAAGGATCCGACGACGCCCACGGCGATCGTGCCGAGAATTCCGATCGGGTCCGGGCCGGGGAGAACCAGACGCGCGACCGCGCCGGCGATCAGACCGAGCAGGACCATGACGACGAGGAAAGTCAGCATCTGTGGTTTCTCCTTTACCGAGGTTGTTGAGACCTTTTTGCCCCGCACCGGAACTCGCAAACACTTTGTCTGGCGAGAACCGGATCCACCGCTTTGTGGACGCTTTCAGCGCCCACGCCGCCGGACCGGCTCGGCAGGAAGTCGCCTCAGCTGCCGGACTTCGCCGCCTTCGTGGCCCGGCGGCGGCGCGCCGACCGCCGGAGCAGGAGCAGCACGGCGCCGCCGAAGACCGCGCCACCGGTGGCACCGGGATGCCGCCGGGCCTGCTGGCCGGCCGTCCGGGCCGCCTTCCCGCTGGAGGCCGCCGTACGCTCCGCGGCGGCCGCGACCTGCGGGTGCTGCCCTATCTGCTCCCGGACGGTGCCGACCGCCCGGTCCTTCGCCTCGACCGTCTTCTCCGCGGCGGAGGCGAGGGTGGGGTTCTGGCCGACCTTCTCCCGGACCGCGCCCACCGCCTTCTCGGCGGCGTCACGGGTCTTCTCCGTGGCCGAGGCCACATGCGGCGCGAGCCCGGCCGTCATCTCGTTGAACTTCCGCCGGACGTCGGCACCGTCCGCGTCTGCGCCGGCGTCCGCGGCGGGGCCGGCCGGCGCGGGAGCCACGGGAACGGTGCTCCCGGTCCCCACGGCCGGGGCCGGAGTCGGGGCCGGAGTGGGAGTCGGCGTCGGGTCGGGTTCGGCGATGACGGGCGGATAAGCGCCCGTGAGATCGGTACGCGGGGGATTCGTGCCTTCGTTCATCGCTGGCTCTCCTCGGCAGAATCGGGGACTGTCGCGTGCCTGAACGGATGGCGACTTCTGGGTTGCCCGCACGCGTCCTGTCGAACAACTACCCACCACTCGTCGTGGATAACGCGACGTGTGCGCGCATCACAGTCACCGCACCCCGATGTCGGGAATGTCCGGCACCGGAGGGCCCCGGGGGGGCGTTGCCGGTCAGCCTCCCAGCCCTCCGTCGTCCGCGCCCCCCGTCCCGGCGCCCGACGGACGGTGCGCCAGCCGACCGCCGGCCGTCGACCACCGACCGGGCCGTGCTGGTCGCCACGATTCGCGGCCGACATATGCCATGTACGTCTCGTGCTCGACAAAGGGCGGAGCCCGCGGCGCGGGGTCGGTTACCGTTCCCCCACGGCTCCCGCCGCGCGTGTCGCGTCCAGGAGGTGGCTGATGTCGGATTCCGCAGGTGTGGGTCCCGCGGGTGTGGGTACGGACGACGGCCGGCTCGACGGCCTCTACGGGCTGCGTGAGCTCGCCGGGCGGCTCGCGGCCGGCTCGATGAGCTCCCGAGAGCTCGTCGCCGCCTGCCTGGAGCGCGTCGAGGCGACGTCCACGACCCTGAACACCTTCCGGCTGCTGCGGGCCGAGGAGGCGCTGGCGGAGGCCGAGGAGGCCGACCGGCGGCTCGACGCCGGGGAGCGGCTGCCCCTGCTGGGGGTCCCGGTGGCCATCAAGGACGACACCGACATCGCCGGCCTCCCCACCGCCTTCGGCGCGGCCGGCGACTTCCCGCCGGCCGCCGAGGACTGCGAGATGGTCCGGCGGCTGCGGGCCACCGGCGCGATCATCGTCGGCAAGACGAACACACCCGAGTTCGGGCAGTGGCCGTTCACCGAGGGCGCGGCGTTCGGCGCGACCCGCAACCCGTGGAACCTCGACTACTCCCCCGGCGGGTCGTCCGGCGGCGCGGCGTCGGCTGTCGCGGCCGGGCTGGTGCCCGCGGCGATCGGGTCGGACGGCGCCGGCTCGGTCCGCATCCCCGCGGCCTGGACCCACCTGGTCGGGATCAAGCCGCAGCGCGGGCGCATCTCCAGCGCGCCGGTCACCGAGCAGTTCAACGGGCTGACCACGTTCGGCCCGTTGACCAGGACCGTCGCGGACGGCGCCCTCCTGCTGGACCTGCTCAGCGGAAGCCTGCCGGTGGACCGGGACCGCCCGCCGGCGCCGGTGGAGACCTTCCTCCGCTCGGCCGAGCACCCGCCGCCCCGGCTGCGCATCGGCCTGTCGCTGCGCGTCCCCTACAGCGGGATGGCGGCCACGCTGGATCCGGCTGTCCGCGCGGCCGTGGAGCGCCTCGCCGAGGTGCTGGCCCGGCTCGGGCATGACGTGGTGCCGGTCGAGCCGCCGTACGGCCTGCTCGGCCTGCTGTTCCTGCCCCGTTCGATGGACGGCATCCGGGACTGGTCGCACCGGGTGCCCAACCCGGAGCTGCTCGATCCGCGGACGGTGGCGAACGCGCGTAACGGCCGGGCGCTGCGGCCGGTGCTCGGACTGGCCCGGGCCGCCGAGGCACCGGCCCGGGCGTGGATCGGCCGGGTCTTCCGCACGGTGGACGTCCTGCTCGCGCCGACGACGGCGGTGCCGCCGCCGCGGGTCGGCGAGCTGAACCGGGAGACGAACTGGGAGACCGATCAGGCGATCGTCGCGGCCTGCCCGTACACCTGGCCGTGGAACGTCCTCGGCTGGCCGGCGGTCAACGTCCCGGCCGGCCTGACGCCCGCCGGACTGCCGGTCGGCGCCCAGCTCATGGGCCCGGCGGGCGGTGAGGGGCCGTTGATCTCCCTGGCCGCCGAGCTGGAGGACGTCGAGCGCTGGTACCTGCGGCGGCCGGGCCGGCTGGAGGCTTCGACGCCGGCCTGACCCGGCGGCGTCCGGCCCGGGGCACCGGGACCCGAGGGGGATACCGGCACGTGAAGCGCCTCATAGCTCACCCGAGGTGACCGCCGAAGTGCCTTCGGGGGTACAAAATCTGAGGTCGCCCGCGAACGGGGCCCTCCGACCTGGACAATGGCGCATGCTCAGCAACGTGGTGCCCCGGATCGGGGACTTCGCGGGTCAGTTGGGGGCTGGTCTGCTGGTTCTCGGAGCCGCGGTCGCGGTAGGCGTCGTCACCGACCTGTCCACCGCGGGCTACTTCGGGCTCGGTGCCCTGGTGTCCGCGGTGACCTGCCTTCCGGCGGCGACGCTGGGTCTCGGTCTGGTCACCGAGGCGCTGGCCGTCGTCTCGGGGCTGTGGGACCACCGGTTCGGGAACGGTCAGCACATCGCGGCCTGCGTCCTGGTCGCGGCCCAGGTCGCGGTGGCCGTCTACGTGTCGGTGAGCCGCAACCGGCGCAGCTCGGAGCTCCAGCAGGTCCGGGCGGTGGCGGAGGTCGCGCAGCGGGCGCTGCTGCCGGAGGTGCCCGCCGCGCTGCACGGGGCCGGGTTCGCGGCCCGTTATCTCTCCGCCGCCAAGGAGGCGTCGGTCGGCGGCGATCTCTACGAGGTGGTCGCCACGCCGCACACCATCCGCATGATCATCGGCGATGTCCGCGGCAAGGGACTGCCCGCGGTGCGGCTGGCGACGGTGGTCCTGGGGGCCTTCCGCGAGGCGGCGGTGACCTGGCTGGACCAGGGTCAGGTAGCGGCCGCCTGCGCCCGCTCGGTCGGCCGCGAGGCCGAGCCGGAGGACTTCGTGACGGCCCTGCTGGTCGACATCTACCCCGACGGCCGGCTCAGCCTGTGCTCGGCGGGTCACCATCCGCCGCTGCTGGTCGGGGCGACCGCCACCACCGCGCTGAACTGCCCGTCCTCACCGCCGCTCGGGCTCGGTGACCGTTTCGCGACCACGACGGCGGACTGGGCGGTCGGCGACCGCCTGCTGCTGTTCACCGACGGGCTGATCGAGGCCCGCGACAGCAAGCGGGCCTTCTTCCCGCTGGAGCGGCACGTCGACCTGCTGCGCGACGTCCCGCCCGCTGCCGCGCTCGACCGGCTCACCAGCGCCCTCACCGGCCACGTGGGTGGGAACCTGCACGACGATCTGGCTCTGCTGCTCGTCGAGCGGCTCCCGACGGGCGCGGCGCTGGCCGCCGCGGCCCAGGCGCCGGCCGTCACCGGGGCCGCGTCCTCCGCCGGGGCGCTTCCGGCCGCTCCCGCGAACGCCAGCGCGGCCACGGCGGCGGAGTAGCGAACCCGCGACGTCCGCCGGCCGGTCAGCGGTTGGCGGGGGCCCGGCGGCGGCCGTCCCGGCGGTAGGAGAACGGACCGGGAAGGTCGACGCTGGACAGGCCGCCACGGCGGTTCTTCGACCACACCCGCCAGGAGATTCGGCCGAGCTTCAGAGTCACCGAGGACACCCCGTTCTCGCTGACGTTCACGTAGAAGGGCCCGTAGTGCGGCCGGCGGGTGTAGCGCAGTCCCATGACTACCTCCGGGAGAGAATGTCGGGCACGGCGGTCCTTTCCGCTTTGCCCCCCGCCACACCCGCGAACCCCGATCTTGCCCGCCGTAACCCGTACATCAAGTCGCCCCATGTGACTTAGATCACTTGTTCAGGTTCGGATGTTCTGTCCGGCCGGACCTGGACAGGGCCTCTGGGATGCACGCTGTCGACGCGGGATCGACCGACGGGGCCGAGAACGACCGGCCGCGGTCGGTCAACGGCCATGCCGACCTTCACGCGTCGGCGACCGACCCCGTGCCGGATCCCGACCCGCCGGAGCGGCCAACCCCGCCGGAGTGGCTGGACTCGCCGGAGTGGCTGGACTCGCGGATCCGCGACGGCGCGCTGCGGGCCACCGGGACCTGCTTCACGATCACCGATCCCCGCCAGCCCGACAACCCGCTGATCTGGGTGAACCCGGCGTTCGAGCGGGTGACCGGTTACCGCCTGGCCGAGGTCGTCGGGCGTAACTGCCGGTTCCTGCAGAACGGCGACACCGACCAGCCGGCGCTCGCCGAGTTGAGTGCCGGGATGGCCGCCGGCCGGCACGTGACGGTCGTGCTGCGCAACTACCGGCGGGACGGCACCCCGTTCTGGAACGAGCTCGCCGTCAGCCCCGTGTTCGACCCGCGGGGGGAGATCACCCACTTCGTGGGCGTGCAGACCGACGTCACCGAGCGGGTCGACGCCCAGCTCGAACGGGACCGGCTGCTCGAACGCGAGCGGGCCGCCCGCGGCGACGCAGAGCGCGCCACCGCCCAGCTGAAGCTGCTCGCCGACGTCAGCGAGCTGCTCTCGGGCACCCTCGACGTGGGTGAGGCCCTCGACCGGCTCACCAGGGCCGTGGTGCCCACCGCCGCGGACTGGTGCTCCGTGCACATCCTCCCGCCCCGCTCCGCGCTGACCGGGACGGATTCCGAGGCGACGGGGCCGCGGCGGGTCATCACCCATCACCGCGACCCCCGGCTGCGCGCGATCGCCGAGCGCAGCCAGCTGCTCCAGGCCGACCTGCCGAACGCGGCGAGCGCCGTGGTCCAGGTGCTGCGCACCGGACGTCCCGTGCTGCGGGAACGCATCGACCCGGAGGGGCTGCGGGCGGCTCTAGGCTCGGCAGGCCCCCGCACCGACGAGCTGGTGCGTCTACTGACGGACCTGGGCCTGACGACGGCTGTCGCCACCCCGCTGCTCGCCCGTGGCCGGGTGCTCGGCGCGCTGGTGATGGCCCGCTCGTCGGGCTCCTACACCGCGGACGACCTGCGCCTCGCCGAGGATCTCGGCCGGCGGGCGGGCACCGCGATCGACAACGCCCGGCTGTACCGCGCCGAGCACACGGTGTCGGAGTCGCTGCAGCGCTCGCTGCTGCCGACGATCCCCGCGCTGCCCGGCCTCGCGTTCGCGGCCCGCTACCTGCCCACCGCGGCGACGGCGACCGTGGGCGGCGACTGGTTCGACGTGCTCGCGCTGCCCGACGGGGCCGCCGGGGTCGCGATCGGCGACGTGATGGGCCACGACATCGCGGCCGCGGCGGCGATGGGTCAGCTCCGCAGCGTGCTGCGCTCGTACGCGTGGGAGGGCCACCGGCCGGCGGTCGTGCTCGACCGGCTGGACCGGCTGGTGCAGGGCCTGGAGATGGCCCAGCTCGCGACCTGTCTGTACGCCTGGATCCAGGTCAACGACGCCGGCTTCGCGCAGGGGACCGCCGCCCCCGCCTTCATGCGGTGGGCGAACGCCGGCCACCTGCCGCCGCTCCTGCTCACTCCGGACGGTCGGGCCCACCTGCTGGGATCGACCGGCGCGCCGTCAGGACCAGCGCCCAGCCCGGGGACCGGGCCGGTGCCTGCGGGTCTATCCACCGCGGACGCCGGGGTGCTGATCGGGGCGGGCGGCGCGGAGACCTCGCCGCGCCCGGAGCTGCGCATCCTCCTGCCGGCCGGCTCGCACCTGGTCCTCTACACCGACGGGCTGGTCGAATCCCGGGATCTGGACCTGGACGACGGCCTCGAGCGCCTGCGACTCACCGTGGAGAAGCACGTTCCCGAGGACGGGCCCGAGGCGCTGGTCGATCTGATCGTCGACCAGATGCTCACCGGCCGGCGCCAGGACGACGACGTCGCGATCCTCGGCCTGCGGGTGCTCACCGGGCCGGACTGAGGCCGGGCTGAGGCGGGCCCGCGTCCGCGCGGACGTCGGCACCTGACGACACGTCAGGGTCGGTTATGGTGAGAAGGCAGTCGATGGATCTTGCTGTCCGATCGGCTGGTCGGGGGGCAGCGCTCGCGGGGGGCGGCGTGGGTACTGACGATCGTGCGGGCACGTTGGCCGGCAGTTCTGCTGACTGCCGACCCGGTGGCGTGGTGACCGCCACGTGACCGGGGACGCGGGCGTGGGCCCGAACGAGGCCGGGCTCGGCACCAGGATGTCGCGGACCCTCGGGCTGCTGCGCCTGATCGCGGTCCTGTTCGGGATCGCGGTGCTCCTCGCGGACGCCGGCTGGTACGGATCACCGGTCCGGCTCGCTCTGCCGGCGGTCGCCGCCTGCTGGGGCGTGTTCTTCGCCGTGGTCTGCCTGACCCGTGGTCTGGGTCGGGATCTCGCGACCGGCGAGCTGCTGATGGGCCTGGTCGTGGCCGGCTGCGCGCCCTGGGCCGTGCCGCCGGGCGAGCTCGTCACCAGCCCCAACTGGGTCCTGCTGCGACTCATCGGTACCGGCCTGACCATCGTGTGGTGCTTCCCGCCGGTGATCTGGCTGCCGGCCGTGCTGTCGTTCGCCACCCTGTACACGGCCGTCGTCCACGAGATCGCCGCGCCGTCCGCGCTGGGGGCGGCGCTGCCGGCCGGCGCGGTCGTCGCCGTCCCCCTCACGTTCGCCGCGGTCGTCGGGCGGATGCGCCGCGGCGCCCGGCGCTGCGACGAGTCGCTCGCCCTCGCCCACACGCGGCGCTGCGCGCGCGGCGTCGTCGCGGCCCGGCGCCTCGACGTCACCGAGTCGGACCGGCTCGTGCACGACACCGTCCTGAACACGCTCACCGGCCTCGCCTGGGGGGCTCGCGACGCGGGCGGGAAGAGCGTCCGGGCCCGGTGCCGGCAGAGCGTGGCGATCTGCGAGGACCTCCTGGCCGGCACGCGGGACTGGGAGGACGGCCTGCTGGTCGCCCTCGGCCGGAGCCTGGACCGGGCCCGGGCCAACGGGCTGGGCGTCGACTTCTCCTTCACCGGCTCCACGGACACCCCGGGCGAGGTCGCCGCCGCCGTCGCGCTGGCCGTCGGCGAGGCGCTGTCGAACGTGCGCCGCCACTCCGGCCTGCCCCGGGCGCGGGTGGACGCCCGCAGCGACCCGACGGGCGTCCTGGTCACCGTGACCGACCACGGCGTGGGCTTCACCCCCGGCCGGTACCGCGACGACCAGCTGGGCGTGCGCCGGTCGATCATCGACCCGATGCGTGACGTCGGTGGGTCCGCCACCGTGCGGTCCGCGCCGGGGGGCCCGACGGTCGTGACCCTGCGGTGGACGCGTCACCCACCCGACGGGCCGACGATCGAGGTCGCGGAGCTCGAGGAGCGGCTGGCCCGCGACACGGCCCGGGCCGTCGGGCGGGGCGCCGCCGTCTGGCAGCTCGCGCTCGGAATCGTGCTCGGGTCCCGGCTGTCCTACTACCAGTACCCGGGCCTGGTCGTCCTGGCCTGGGCGGTGTCCGGGGCGGCGCTGCTGTGGGCGGGTCGGGCCGGGCGCCACGGCCAGCTGCGCGGGCCGGCGGTGGCCGGGCTCACCGGTCTGTTCCTGGTCACCCAGATCACGGCGGCGACCCTCGGCCAGGCGGGCTCGCGGGTGCCACTCAACTGGGTGCTGATCAGCGGGCTGGGGGTGTGCGCCTTCGTGACCGCGGCCTGCCCCGTCCGGCGGTGGCTGCCCGCCTCGGCGGCGATCGCCACGTGCGCGGGCACTCTCATCGCCACCGGGTACGGCGGCGGGTCCGGGCTGGTCGGCTACCTCTGCGTGGTCTTCTACACGCAGGCGGCGGTCCAGTCGGTCATCGGCGCGCTCGGCCCCATGCGACGCGGGACGGCGACGGCCGCCGCCGAGATCGCCCGCGCCGACGCCGAGCTCGCCGCCGACCTGCTCGCCTCAGCCAAGATCACCCAGGACCGTCGGGCCCGGCTCGACCGGCTGCGCGCCGACGCGCTGCCGCTGCTGGCCGCCATCGGTGACGGCCAGCTCGACCCCGCGGCCGACCAGGTACGCGCGCGCTGCGCGTCCAGTGCCGCGGAGCTGCGCCGCGCGATGACCAGCCCCACCGCCGGCTCGGACCTGCTCGAGGGCCTCGAGCCGGCGCTGCGCGCCGCCGAGCGCCGCGGGGTCGCGGTACGGATGCAGGTCGCCGGCACCTTCGACGCCGTTCCCGGGACGGCCCGCGACGAGGTGGTCGCCGCGCTCTCGGCGGCGCTGGCCACGGTCACCCCGGCGGCCACCGCGGTCACGGTCACCCTGACCGGCACGAACGACACCGGCGAGGCGTTCGTGACCGCCGACGACCCGGCGCTGACCGGGCCGGGCCGGCCCGTCGCCCCGGCACCGTCCGCCTGGACGCAGGTCATCGACGACAGCGGCGACGGCCAGCTCTGCGTCGAGATCCGCTGGTGCCCGCCGCAGCGGGTCGGCGGCGCCTGAGCGCTCGGGTACCCACACCCAAGCCCAATTACGCAACGCACTCGGAAAGTCACCTGGCGTGATCCTCGATCTGGTCGCAGACTCTGGTCGACGACGGACACGGCCGAGGGAGGGACGTCCATGGCCCTACACGGCCGGGCGAAAGGCAGACGCGGCGACCAGGCCGTGGAGGTACGGCCACACCTGGTCATCCCGGACGAGGACGGGCCCGTCCCCCGATACCGCATGCCGCGCTCCTCGATGCCCGCCGAGACCGCCTACCAGATCGTGCGCGACGAGCTGATGCTGGACGGCAACGCCCGGCTGAACCTGGCGACGTTCGTGACCACCTGGATGGACGAGCACGCCGACCGGCTGATGGCCGAGTGCGCGGCGAAGAACATGATCGACAAGGACGAGTACCCGCAGACGGCCGAGCTCGAGGCGCGGTGCGTCAACATGCTCGCCGACCTGTGGCACGCCCCCGACGCCACCGACGCCGTCGGCTGTTCGACCACCGGCTCCTCCGAGGCGTGCATGCTCGCCGGGCTGGCGATGCTGCGCCGGTGGCGGTCCAACGGGGCGCGGTCCAACGGGGAACGGCCCGACGGGTCGCGGGGCGCCGGCGCGCGGCCGAACATCGTCATGGGTGCCAACGTGCAGGTGTGCTGGGAGAAGTTCGCCCGCTACTGGGACGTCGAGCCCCGGCTGATGCCCCTCGCACCCGGGCGGACCCACCTCACCGCGCCGGAGGCCGTCGCCCGTTGCGACGAGAACACCATCGGGGTCGTGGCCGTCCTCGGCTCGACGTTCGACGGGACGTACGAGCCGGTGGCCGAGATCGTCGCCGCGCTGGACCAGCTGGCCGCCTCGGGCGGTCCGGACGTCCCGGTGCACGTCGACGGCGCCTCCGGCGGGTTCATCGCCCCGTTCTGTGACCCCGACCTGGTCTGGGATTTCCGGCTGGAGCGGGTCGTCTCCATCAACGCCTCCGGGCACAAGTACGGGCTGGTCTATCCCGGGGTCGGCTGGGTGCTCTGGCGCGACGCCCAGCACCTTCCGGCGGAGCTTGTCTTCGACGTGGACTATCTCGGCGGCTCGATGCCGACCTTCGCGTTGAACTTCTCCCGGCCGGGGGCACAGGTCGTCGCGCAGTACTACTCTCTGCTACGACTCGGCCGGGCCGGTTACCGGCATACCGCCCGCACGTGCCGTGACAATGCGCGTTGGCTGGCGGATGAAATCGCGAAGCTCGGCCCGTTCGAGCTGGTCTCGGACGGTTCGGGGATCCCGGCCTTCGCGTTCACGACGAGGGATGCTGCCGAGTTCAGCGTCTTCGAGGTCTCCGAGGCACTGCGCGCCCGTGGCTGGCTGGTGCCCGCATACCGATTTCCGCCCGATCTGACCGAGCTGGCGGTACTGCGGATCGTCGTGCGGGCCGAGTTCAGCCGGGATCTGGCCCATCTGCTGGTCGAGGACCTGAACCGGGTGGTGGGACGGCTCTCCGGCCCCCGGTGGCGGACCGCGGCCGGCGGCGCCGATCTCGCGTCGTTCCACCATTGATCCACCCGTCGGCCGATCCGCCCGCCACCCGAACCTCCGCCAAACAGAACCCCTGTGGAACCACGCGACCCGCGACTACCCGCCGAACGAAAACACAAGGGCACACACAAGCCAACACCGGTCGCGCCACCGGGCGACGTGAACCGACCGCCATCCCCGACCCACCGCGGGCGGGCCGACCCGGGCCCACCGGCCCACACCGAGCCACACCGAGCCGCATCGGCCCACAGCCGGCCACGGCGACCAGGGCCGCACCGGGTCGCGACAACCCTGACCCGACTCGTTCGATTCCGGCAGAACTGTCGTAATCAGGACGCCGACACAACGTTCCGGCGCTCGAGAAAGGGCCGCTAGAATGGCCGATGGAATCGACTCGGAAAAACTGGAGAAATCTAGACCGGGCACAGGTGCCTACATCCGGCCGGCACCGGCCCGGCCGGGCACACCGGCCACCCGGCCCGGGCACTTCCGGGCCACCGCCGGGCAGGCCGCCCAGCGTCGTTCGCGTCACACATCCGACGCACGGGAACCAGCAACGCAGGTGTTGCGACGGACACACCTTTCGGCAGGTTGTATTCATGCAAACACTTAGCGTGACGCGGCGAACCTCACCATGACGACAGCGACAGAACTAGGCATTGTTGGAGTTAAGCGAAATCGAGAAAGGTGATGCAATGCATTCTGTGACCTCCCCCACGAACGTCACCCCGACCAAGACCCGGTTAACCGGTGATGTCCCGCGCCAGCCCCAGCGCCGGCACCGGGACAAGGTGACCCGAGCCGACCGCACCGTCATCGCGGTCCGCGAGGCCCTGGCCCGGGCGGACCGGCCGGTGCGTGCCCGGGTCCTCGCCCTCGACCTGGGCCTGCCCCCCGCCGAGGTGACCGCCGGCCTGCGTCGCCTCCAGGACGTCGGCGCCGCGCTCTCCCACGCCCGCCGCTGGGTGGCCGTGGACGCCACCGCCGCCACAGCTCCCGCCACCACCACCGCCGTCACTTCCGCCGCCGCCGCCGCGCCGGAGCCCGCTCCGGCCGATCACGAACATCCCGCCCGCGAGCTGCCGTGACGGCCGCCGCCGCAAGGCATTCCTGTATCCGCCGCCCCGCGTCAGCGACGCCCCGGGTACGCGGCATGCTCTCCTGAGGACGGATCACCGAAGCGGGTCCGCGCCACGCTCGTCGCGACCGGTCACGCGACGATCCGGCGTGACTTCCGGTCAGGTCAGCAGTTCCTCCGCCCGCGCGGACGCGGACAGCAGGACCTGATCCTGATTGGCGAGGATCGCGACGGCGTAGCCGCTGTCCGGATAGATGGCCAGGTCAGCCTCATAGCCCGGGGTCCCGCCGTTGTGGCCCACCACCCGGGTCCCGTTGATCCGCCTGTCCAGGAAGCCGTAGCCGTACCGCGGCGGCTCGACCGGTCCTGTCCGGACGGGACCCCCTCCCGGAGCCGGGGCTGGAGCCGCGCCGGGACCGGAGCCGCCCGTGCCCGCATCGCCGGGGGCCGGAGCCGGCTGGGTCAGCTGGACCTTCCCGGCGAGCACGAGGTCGGTGAGCTCACGGCTGAGCAGTCGGTGGCGCAGGAGAGCGTCGGCGAAGCCGACCAGGTCGGCGGCGGTCGACACCGCGCCGCCCGCGGGGCTGGCACCCTGCACCTGGTCTCCGAGATCACGCGTCTCGGTACCCGGCGGCAGCTCCGCCGCCGGAGCCGGGCCCAGATCCAACGGCCGCCCGTCCGGCCCGACCAGGGCGTACGGATGAGCCATCCCGCCGACGTCGACGGGACGGCGTGACCGCACGACGGTGTCGCGCATGCCGGCCGGCGTGAAGACGTGCTCCCGGGTGTAGTCGGCGTACGCCTGCCCGGTGACGCGCTCGACGATCGCGCCGAGGACGACGAACCCGGCGTTGCTGTAGCTGTAGCCCGAACCCGGCGCGAAACGCGGCGGCTCGCGCCGTATCCGCGCCAGCAGGGCGTCGATGGTGTGGTTCTCCGCGGTGACCTCCGCGCCGCCGCCCTCGTCGTCGAAGATGTCACCCAGGCCGGACGTGTGCGTCAGCAGGTGACGGAGCCGGACCGCCGAGGCGGTCTCGGGCGGGAACCCGTCCAGGAACTTCCCGACGGGGTCGTCGAACGACAGCAGGCGCCGCCCCGCGAGCTGAGCCACGGCCACGCCGGTGAACATTTTGTTCAGCGAACCGATACAGAAGAGCGTCCGCGGAGTGTTGGCCGCTCCGGCCGCCCGGTCGGCCATGCCGTAGGCCGCCGCCAGCACCGTCCGGCCGAGATGGGCGACCTGGACCACCCCGGAGAACCGTCCGGCGGCCGCCAGCGTCGCCAGGTGTTCGTCCAGGGCACTGAGATCGACGTCGGCCGGCGCGGCGGACGCGCCGCCGGCGCCGCTGCCCGGGCCCGCCGACCGCGGCCCGGACCGGCCGCACCCGGTCGCCAGCACGGCCAGTGCGGATCCTCCCAGGAAGGATCTTCTGTACATCATCGAGCTCACGGACTCCCCTGACCTCCAGCCGGTGCGACACCGCGATGTCTACCGACGCACCCACCGGCGGCGGACGATGGCGGACCCGTAGGAAATCCATAGGTGGCCGCGGCGACACTCGGGGGATGCGTGTTCTGCTGGTGGAGGACGAGCGGCCGCTCGCCGGTTACATCGCGGTCGGGCTGCGCAGGCACGGCTTCGCCGTCGACGTCGCCCACGACGGCCGCGCCGCGCTGGACAGGTGCGAGGTCACGCCGTACGACGTGGTCGTCCTGGACCGGGGACCTGCCGGTGGTGCACGGGGACACCGTGTGTCGTCACCTGGCGGCCCGTGGTCTGTCCCGCGTACTGATGCTCACCGCGTCCGACACCGTCGAGGACAGGGTCGACGGCCTCGGGCTCGGCGCGGACGACTACCTCGGGAAGCCGTTCGCGTTCTCCGAGCTGGTGGCGAGGCTGCTGGCTCTCGTCCGCCGCAGCGCCCCGGCCCACCCCCCGGTGCTCCGTGTCGCCGGCGTCGTCCTCGATCCGGCGCGGCGTACCGCGGAACGCGCCGGGCGGATGCTGCGCCTGACCCCGAAGGAGTTCGGGGTGCTCGAACTGCTGCTGGCCGCGGACGGTGCCCTGGTCAGCGCGGAGACACTGCTGGACAAGGTCTGGGACGAGCACGCCGACCCGTTCACCAACGCGGTGCGGATCACGCTCGGGACCCTGCGCCGCAAGCTCGGCGACCCGCCGCTCATCCACACCGTGAGCGGTGCCGGATACCGGCTCGTGGCATGCGGCGACGGCTGACCGCCCGCCACCGGTTGGCGGTCCTGCACACGATGCTGGTCCTGGGCACCGGCCTCGCCCTCACCACGCTGACCTACCTGCTGATGCGCCGGAACCTGCCCCGTCGGGCGGCCGTCGTCCAGTTCTACACACCGGCGGGAGCGGCTGGACCGCCTCCCGATCCCGGAGCGCTGCCCGCGCTTACCGGCCAGGTACGCGCGGTCGCCCTGGCCGAGCTCCTCACCCAGGCGGCGGTCGCGCTCGCCGTCGTCACCGTGCTCGCCGCCGTGCTGAGCTGGCTCATCGCCGGACGGGTGCTACGGCCGATCAGGCTGATCTCGGCCACCGCCACCCGCATCTCCGCGGAGAACCTCTCCGAGCGGGTGCCGGTGACCACCCCCGCGGACGAGCTCACGGCACTCGCCGGGACGCTCAACGGGATGCTCGACCGCATCCAGCGGGGTCTCGCCGAACGCGATCGCGCGCTGGACAGCCAGCGGATGTTCACCGCCAACGCCGCGCACGAGCTGCGGACCCCGCTCACGACGATGCGCATCGCCCTCGACGTGACGCTGGACGGCGAGCCGGACGCGGCGGAGCTGCGGGCGATGGCCGACGACATCCGGGCCGCGGTCGAGCACAGCCAGCGCACCCTGGACGGGCTGTTGGCGCTGGCCCGCAGCCAGGCCGGCCCGCGCCGGCGGAGCTCCCTGGACCTCGCCACCGTCGCGGCGGCCACCGTCCACGCCGCCGCCGGCGACGCACGCGGGCGGGGCGTCGCGCTGCGCCGCGAGCTGCGTCCCGCGCCGGTGGACGGCGAGCCGACGCTGCTCGAGCGCATGACCGCCAACCTCGTCGACAACGCCGTCCGCTACAACCACCGTGGTGGCCACGTGACGGTCGAGACCCGTGCCGCCGGCAGCGACGTCCTGCTGCGGGTCAGCAACTCCGGCCCGCCGATCCCCGCCGGCGGTGCGGCCGCGCTGCTCGAACCGTTCGTCCGCGGCGACGGTTCGCGCACCCGCAGCGACGGCGGGCTCGGGCTGGGCCTCTCCATCGTCGCCGCGGTAGCCGCCGCCCACGGCGGCACGGTCGCCGTCACCCCCCGCCCCGGCGGGGGGCTGGACGTCACCGCCCGGCTGCCTCGGGGCCGGGCGAGCCGCGGCCCCGAGGCAGCCGGGAACGGGCCGGCGGTGCCGGCCTCGTAGCCGCCCCGGGACGCCACCGGCTACGAGGCCGGCGCCACCGAGATCGACTTGACGTCGAGGTAGCCCTCGATGCCCTCGCGGCCCAGCTCGCGACCGATCCCGCTGGCCTTGACCCCACCGAACGGCGCGTTCGGGTCCATGCTGTACGCCTGGTTGACACCGAAGGTCCCGCTGCGGACCCGGCGGGCGACCGCGAGGCCCCGCTCGACGTCCGACGTCCACACCGAGCCGGACAGGCCGTACTCGGTGTCGTCCGCGATGCGGACCGCGTCGGCGTCGTCGGTGTAGGGCAGCACGGTCAGCACCGGGCCGAAGATCTCCTCCTGCGCGATGCGCATGCCGCTCTCGACGTCGGCGAAGACGGTCGGGCGGACGTACCAGCCCTGGTCGATCCCGGCCGGCAGGTCGCTGCCGCCGACGACCAGGCGGGCGCCCTCCTTCTGGCCCTCCTCGATGTACCCGCGCACCCGCTCCTGCTGGCGGCGGGCGACCAGCGGGCCGACCTTCGTCGCCGGGTCGGACGGGTCACCGACGGGCAGCGACTCGACCATCGCGGCGAGGGCGTCGACGAACTCGCCGTAGCGCGCGCGGGGGACGAGGATCCTGGTCTGGGCGACGCAGGCCTGCCCGCTGTTCATCAGGCCGGCGATCTCCACACCCTCGGCCACGGCGGCGGGGTCGGCGTCGTCGAGCACCACCGCGGCGGACTTGCCGCCGAGCTCGAGGCTGACCCGCTTGAGGTTCGACCCGCAGGACGCTGCCACCAGGCGGCCGGCCGCGGTGGAGCCGGTGAAGGACACCTTGTCCACCCCCGGGTGCGCCACGAGGTACTCGCCGATCTCCCGGTCACCGGGCAGCACACTGACGACGCCCGGCGGCAGCCCGGCCTCGGCGAGGCTCTCGGCCAGCACGTAGGCGTCGAGGGGCGTCTCCGGCGACGGCTTGAGGACGACCGAGCACCCGGCGAGCAGGGCCGGCACCAGCTTCCCGATGGTCAGGAACAGCGGCATGTTCCACGGGACGATGGCAGCGACGACCCCGATCGGCTCCTTGCGCAGCAGAACGTCCTGCCCGTAGAAGCCCTTGCGCGGCTCTTCCCATGGCAGGTTCTCCGCGATGTCGGCGAACGCGCCCATCATCAGCAGCGGCAGCGTCACGTGCGACAGCTTCGCGAACGAGATCGGCGCCCCCATCTCGGCGCTGATCAGCTCGGAGAGCTCCTTGCGTCGAGGCTTGAGCAGCGCGCCCAGCTGCCGGATGACCGCGACCCGCTCGGCCGGGGCGAGACGTGGCCACGGCCCCTCGTCGAACGCGGCGCGGGCGGCGGCCACCGCCCGGTCCACATCCTCGGTGCCGGGCGCGGCGATGCGGGCGATGACCTGCTCGCTGTGCGGCGAGACCACCTCGATCGTGCGCGTGCCGCTGGGCGCGACCCATTCGCCGCCGACAAAAAGACGATCTTGCTCCTGCATGAGTCCCTCCGGACACGGCGCGCGATGACGTCGTGATGACGTGACGCGATGACGTAGCGATCAGCTGACGTGACGATCAGTCGTGGTCTGACAGATCCAGGCATGGTGACGAACCCCGGGCCGGCGGTCCGGGATTCCCGGCCGGCGGCGGGACGACCGTGCGCGACCCGCGAGCCCGGGCTGGCGCCCCGGCCCCGCGGCCGTCGACAGTTGCGGTCGTCATACGACAACACTAACGTTGGCGTCTATATCGAACAACCGGATCCGTCCCGCCTCGAGGACGGGAATGTGATCCACTCGAAGCGTATTTCGGTCATGCCTCCGCGGCGACCCGGGCATGACTGATCACCAGCCCCGGTCCGACCCGGATCCGTCACGAAGATCCAACCCAGCGTAGCGCCGGGAGAACGCCGACCGGCCGCGAATTCCCCGGGCCGGAGCCGGCACCGCGAACGCCTGCCGCCCGGCTCTTTCACCCCGATTCACCCCGCGTCACCAAGCCCTTCGCCAGGATAATCGAAAAAGACACCCGGAACGATCGGCGCCGATTCCCGGGCACACGGTGCCCAGGCACCGCGCGTCCAGGAACGCCGTGTGCGGCGCACGACCCGACAGCGAATTCAGCAGACATGGGAGGCAGTTGTGTCCGGTAGAGCGGAAGAATCCAACGTCACCAGGCCGCGCGCCCGTCGCTCGGAACTGGCCACCCCGGCCAGCAGCGAGAAGATGTGCCAGAAGGCCGCCGGTTCGGGAGCGGACCTCGTCTTTCTCGACCTGGAGGACGCCTGCGCGCCGTCGGCCAAGGAGGCCGCCCGCGGTATCGCCGTCGGCGCGCTCACCAACCTGGACTGGGGGCACACTGTCCGCGCCGTCCGGGTGAACGGTCTGGACACGCCCTGGTGCCACGACGACATCATCGAGATCGTCACCGGGGCGGGCGCGTCGCTCGACGTGCTCATCGTTCCCAAGGCCCGCTCGGCGCGCGACGTCTGGTGGGTCGACGTCCTGCTGACCCAGCTCGAGACGAAGCTCGGGCTGACCCGGCGGATCGGGCTGGAGGTGCTGATCGAGGAGGCCGAGGGTCTGTCCAACGCCGCCGAGATCGCCCGGTCCAGCAGCCGGCTGGAGGCGATCATCTTCGGCGCCGGTGACCTCTCGGCGTCGCTGCGCGCCCGGGTGGACGGCAACTTCGACCCCGTCGGGGAGTACCCCGGCGACTTCTGGCACTTCGCGCGGGTCCAGGTGCTCTCGGCGGCGCGCGGGGCGGGCATCGACGCGATCGACGCCCCGTACCCCGCCTACCAGGACGTCGACGGGTACCGCCGGTCGGCCACCCACGCGAGCCTGCTCGGCTTCGACGGGAAGTGGGCCATCCACCCGGCGCAGGTGCCCATCGCCAACGAGGTGTTCGCGCCGACCGAGCAGGAGGTGGCCGAGGCGCACGAGGCGGTGAAGATCTACCGCGAGTCCGAGGCGGACGGGGTCGGCGCGATCGGCCGCGACGGGCGGCTCGTCGACGCCGCCCACATGCGCCTGGCCGCCAACGTCCTGCACAAGGCGGCCCTCGCCGGCCGATGAGCCGCGGGGTGGGCGAGGCCGCCCGCCCACCCCGGAAACGCGCATGCCGAAAAACCGCGCGGGGTTTACCGGAGAAACCTCGCGCGGTTTGTCGGACATCACCGGCATGCCAGGCCCACGTCACTCGAACTATTCGCGGGACATCTTTACCTCCATGACATGATGTGTAGACTGACGGCCATGGGCGAGCAATTAAGGGATTCCACTCCGGCGCGACGCCTCGAGGGGAAGGTCGCGGTTATCACGGGCGCGGGCTCCGGCATAGGCCGGTCAGCCGCCCTGCTGTTCGCGCGCGAGGGCGCACGCGTCGTCTGCGCCGACTTCAGTGGCCGGGAGAAGGAAACCGCGGCGACTATCGGTGACGGCTCCGTTCCGGTACACGTCGACGTCACCTCCTCGGCCGACGTGCAGAATATGATCGACACCGCCGTGCAGGAGTTCGGGCGGCTCGACGTGCTGTTCAACAATGCCGGTGGCGGTGGCCCACGCAAACCGATCACCGAGTTCGACGAGGAGACCTTCGACAAACTGATCGCGGTCAACCTCAAAGGCGTCTTCCTCGGAATGAAGTTCGGAATCGCCGCCATGCTGCGCGGCGGCGGCGGGTCGGTCATCAACACCGCCTCGGCCGCCGGTCTCGTCGGCTGGAAGGACCAGGCCATATATTCGGCGGCCAAGGGCGGGGTCGTGCAGATGACCAAGTCCGCCGCGCTGGACTTCGCCGAGTCCGGGGTCCGGGTCAACGCCATCTGCCCGGGCATGACGTGGACGGGCCTGGCGAACGCGGCCGACGACTCCGAGCCCCCCGTCGCCAACCTGCCCCAGCCGATGCGGCGGTGGGGCCGCCCGCAGGAGCTGGCGGCGGCCGCGCTGTTCCTCGCCAGCGACGAGTCGTCGTTCGTCACCGGAACCGCCATCCCGGTGGACGGCGGGTACGTGGCCCGCTGAGGCGCCGCGGCGCCGGTGACGGGTCGCCCGGTCCACGGCGACCCGTCCGCCGGCCCGCGGCCATCGCCTAGCTCCCGCTGAGGCGCGCGGCGACGGGAGCGAAGCTCTCGAGCTCCGTCTGCTGGACGGTGATGTAGTTCATCCCGAACGCCTCGCGGCGTTCCTGGAGGCGCTCGACGACCTCGTCCGGGGAGCCCACCAGCATGTTCGGATGGTCCGGCAGGCTCACCGGGTCCACCCGCATCGCCACCGCGACCCGGGCGACGGCCGCGTCGGCCTCCTCGGCGTCCTTGGTGATCCGGGTGAAGAACGGCGAGGTCTCGATGTCGATGCCGGCGAAGCGCTCACCGGCCGCGTCACGGACGTAGCCCAACCGGCGCGCCGCCTCCTCGGCGGGCGTCAGGCCGTCATCGTTCACCGCCGCGAACGGCACGGTGGAGATGCTCACGATGTCGGCCTCCCGCCCGGCGAGGGAGAGCACCCGGCGGCGGCCGCCGCCGATCATGATCGGCGGGTGCGGCTGCTGCACCGGACGCGGCAGCCCGGCGTAACCGGTGACGTTGACGAACTCCCCGTGCTGATCGAGGTCCTGCCCGGACCAGTGCGCCCGCAGCAGCGCGATCACCTCGGTCAGTTTCCTGATCCGCTGGCCCGGCGTCTCGAACGGGACGCCCAACGCCCGGTACTCGGGCTCGCTCCAACCCGCGCCGATCCCCAGTTCGAGGCGGCCGTCGGAGAGCAGGTCGATCGTCGCCGTCTCCTTCGCCAGCACGGCCGGCACGTGGTAGTCGATGCAGAAGACCCGGCAGCCGACCCGCAGCGTCTCGGTGACCGCCGCGGCCGTGGCCATCGCCGCGATGGGCGCCAGGTACTGCGGTGGCCACTTCGCTTCCTTCTGCGCCGGCCCGTGCCCCAGGTAGTGATCGGCCAGGAAGAGCGTCGAGTACCCAAGATCCTCGGCGCGGCGGGCGAGGTCACGCCACTCCGCCCCGGACTTGGCCTTCGTGGCCTGGACAGCGAAGCGGAACGGCCGCAAGGTTGACATCGACGGAGAATAACATGCGCGTCCGACTATAGGACGACCTTGGATATGTGGTAACGTCACTTCCGCAAGGGAAGATCGCCGTTCTCCCGCGCCGCGCCGAAGGGACATGGGGATGGTCAAGCGGACGAGGTTCAAGGAGTACGAGGCCCGGTACGCCAACTACCGGTTCGAGTTAGACGAGGACGGCATCCTGCTCATGCAGTGCCACACCAACGGCGGCAGCCTGGTGTGGGACTGGAAGTCCCACGACGACATGGCCGACGCGTTCGCCGACGTCGCGGGCGACCGCGAGATCAAGATCCTGATCCACACCGGCACCGGCGCGAACTACAACGCCAACTGGGGCAACCTCCCGAGCGGCGAGCCCCCGGAGAAGCCGGAGTACCGGCTGATGCCGGGCGACCGCGGGCTGCGCAAGCTCGACGAGAAGGCCTGGTACAACCGCAACCTGATCAACAACGTCCTCGACGTCGGCGTCCCCATGATCAGCGCGGTCAACGGCCCGTGCAACATCCACTCCGAGGTCCCGCTGATGGGCGACATCGTGCTGGCCTCCGAGGACGCCTACTTCCAGGACGTGTCGCACTTCCCCCGCGGCCAGGTCCCCGGCGACGGGCAGCACGTCATCTGGCCGTTCCTCGTCGGCCACAACCGCGCCCGTTACCTGCTGCTCACCGGGAAGAAGCTCGGCGCCCAGGAGGCGCTCGCCTGGGGCGCCGTCGCCGAGGTGCACCCGAAGGAGCAGCTCCTCGACCGGGCCTGGGAGCTCGCGCGGGAGCTGGTGCGCAAGCCCCCACTCGTGCTGCGCTACACCCGCGAGCTGTTCACCCAGGACCTCAAGCGCGCCTTCCTGAACGAGCTCGGTCACGGCCTCGGTCGGGAGACCTACGCCCAGCGGGAGTTCTTCCCGTTCGGTGGCGGGATGGAGCCGTTGGACAGACCGTGGGACGCACAGCCCTGGTCGGACTAAGAATCGACCTGGACGTCGAATCGCCGACCACGGAGGCTGACAGCATGCACGCACTCCAGGGCGTCCGGGTCCTCGACCTGGGCACCTACCTCGCGGGGCCGTTCTGCGCCACGGTGCTCGGCGAGTTCGGGGCCGACATCATCAAGGTCGAGCGGCCCGGCACCGGCGACAACCTTCGCCGCTTCGGCACCGACACGGACTGCGGCGACACCCTGGTCTGGCTCAGCGAAAGCCGCAACAAACGATCGGTGACGCTCAACCTCGGCGATCCCCGTGGCCTCGAGATCCTCCGGGAGCTCATCGCCACCGCCGACATCGTGATCGAGAACTTCCGGCCCGGTGTCCTCGAACGCTGGGGCCTCGGCCCCGAGGTGATCGAGGAGCTGAACCCGCGCGCGATCCTGCTGCGGGTCTCCGCCTACGGGCAGTCGGGGCCCAACCGGAGCCTGCCCGGCTTCGCGCGGATCGCCCACGCGTTCTCGGGGCTGGCCTACCTGGCCGGCGAGCCGGGCGGCACGCCGGTCACCCCGGGCTCCACCTCGCTGGCCGACTACATGACGGGGCTGTACGGGGTCATCGGCGTCCTGATGGCCCTGCGCGCCCGGGAGAGCACCGGGAAGGGCCAGGTCGTCGATCTGGCCCTGTACGAGACGATCTTCCGGGCGCTCGACGAGATCGCCCCCGCCTACCAGCAGTTCGGGTACGTCCGCGAGCGGATGGGCGCCGACACCGTCAACGTGCTCCCGCACAGTCACTACCGGACCAAGGACGACCGCTGGATCGCGATCGCCTGCTCCAACGACGACATGTTCGCCCGGCTGGCCCGGGCCATGGAACGTCCCGAACTGGCGAACGAGGACGAGCTGGGGCCGAAGGCGAAGCGGCTGGCCGCCCGCGACCTGGTCAACGAACTGGTCGGCGGGTGGGTGGGCTCCCTGCCGTGCGACGAGGCGCTCGCCCGGTGCCGTGAGGCCCAGGTGCCGGCCGGCCAGCTCTACTCCATCGCCGACATCTTCGACGATCCTCAGTACAAGCACCGCGAGACGATCACCGTCGAGGAGTCCCGGATCGGCCCGTTGGCAGTGCCCGGAGTGATCCCGGCGCTGTCCGACACCCCGGGTGAGATTCGCTGGTTGGGACCGGAGCTCGGCGCCCACACCGACGACGTACTCACCGAACTACTGAGACGCACTCCGGAGGAGATCGCGCGCCTGCGCGCCGATGGAGTGATCTGACACCGAGTTAATCATCCTGCGAGAGGGGTTGAAGCCGATGGCCATCCAGGAAAAGCTTGCGACCGGCAGAGGCAAGTACACACCGGGGTACCCGAACCTCGACACCGGTCCGGTCGACTACGAGGACTCGATCTCCGAGGAGTTCTTCCAGGCCGAGCGTGAGGCGATTTTCAAGCGGACCTGGCTGAAGGTCGGCCGGATGGAGCAGCTGCCCCGCAACGGGACGTTCTTCACCCGCGAGTTCGTCGGCCTGGGATCGATCGTGATCACCCGGCACACCGACGGTGAGGTGTACGCGCTGCACAACATCTGCGCGCACCGCGGGAACAAGGTCGTCTGGCAGGAGCACCCGACCAACGAGACCCAGGGCAGCGCCCGGCAGTTCGCCTGCAAGTACCACGGCTGGCGCTACGGCCTCGACGGCAAGTGCACCTACGTCACCAAGCGCAACGAGTTCTTCGAGTCGCTGCCCGACGACGAGCTCGCCATGCCGCAGCTGCGCTGCGAGGTCTTCGCCGGGTTCATCTTCGTGAACTTCAGCCAGGACGCCCCGCCGCTGCGCCAGTTCCTCGGTGAGAAGCTGGCCACCGAGCTGGAGAGCTGGCCGTTCGAGAAGTTCACCAACCACTGGTCGTTCCGGACCAAGGTCAAGGGCAACTGGAAGATCGGCATCGACGCGCTGCTGGAGTGGTACCACCCGGCGTACGTCCACGGGCGGTTCCTCAACACCAACGTCGCCGAGGCAGAGAAGCTCGTCCCGCCGATGGACTCCTACCACTACGACCTGTTCACCCCGCACATGCTGACCTCGGTGCCCGGCCCGCCGCTCCTGAAGAAGAAGGAGGGCTCGGTCGGCCCGGCCAAGCGGGACATGAACTGGGCCTACCGGCTGTTCCGCGCCGGCCTGTTCGGCCCGGACGACGTCCGCGAGGACCTCGGCCACCTCACCCCGAACCGCAACCCCGGCAACGTCCAGTCCTGGAGCAACGACCAGTACTGGCTGTTCCCGAACCTGTCGGTCCAGCTCTGGGGCCGCGGGTACTACATCACGTACCAGTACATCCCGGAGACCGTCGGCACCCACGCCTACGAGGTCGACATCTACTTCCCCGAGCCGAAGACCGCCTCCGAGCGGCTGGCCCAGGAGCTCGTCGTCGACAGCACCATCGAGTTCGCGATGCAGGACACGAACACGGTGGAGGCGACCTGGTCGCAGCTCAACAACCGGGCGCTGCAGACGTTCCACCTGTCCGACATGGAGCTGATGATCCGTCAGTTCCACAAGGTCGTCCGGGACGCCGTCGCGGCGCACCAGGCCGGCAGCGAGAAGTAGAGGAACCCGTCGACATGACCACCACCGTGGACACATCCCTGCCCGAGCGGTTCCGCGCCCTCGAGCCGTGGGTCGCCGACTGGGACCTGGCGACTCGGGTCGAGCGCTACGAGAAGCGGCTGACCAAGACCATCGACGAGCTGCAGGACTTCTACGACGCGATCGCGCCGCTCGCCGAGGAGGCCATCGCCTACCTCGACACCCGCGACGTGAACGCCCTGTCCGGCGAGGACACCCGGCTGCTGCGCCTGCTCTACTCGATGATCATGGTTTCGTACCCGGTGAACATCTTCAAGCAGCCCCGGATCCCGGACTCCGGCGCGGCTTTCTTCGACACCGCCGTCGAACCGGCCCTCTGAGAAGGCGACCTGCCATGGGTACCACCATCAGGAAGATCACTCCGAACACCGGCACAGAGTTCAGCGGGCTGAAGGGCACGCAGCTCGTCGACAAGGGCGTCGCCGAGGACGCCCTGGCCGCTCTGGAGGAGACCGGGGTCGTCGTCTTCAGCGAGGCTGACATCGACGACGAGGGCCTGGTCGCCTTCGCCCGGCTGCTCGGCAACGTCCTGCCGCTCCCCATGGGTGGCCACGAAATCAAGGAAATCCAGCGGATCACCCGCGACGCGTCGCAGAGCAAGCTGGCGGCGTACCGCGAGGCCACGTTCCACTGGCACATCGACGGGACCACCGGCGAGGTGCCGGACAAGGCCACGCTGCTCACGGCCCGCCGGATCTCCGGCGACCCGGAGGGCGACACCGAGTTCGCCAACACCTACGCCGCCTACGAGGCGCTGTCCGACGAGGAGAAGGCACAGCTGGCGGGCATGCGGGCCCTGCACAGCTTCACCGCCTCCCAGCTCGTCGCCAACCCCGACCCCTCACCCGAGGAGCGGGCGGCCTGGGATCGCAATCCGACCCGGGAACAGCCGATCGTGTGGACCCGCCGCAACGGCCGCAAGTCGCTGCTGGTGGGCTCGACCGCGGGCGAGGTCGTCGGCCTGCCCGCGGACGAGGGGCGGGCGCTGCTCGACCGCCTGCTGGACTGGGCGACCCAGCCGCAGTTCGTCCTGCGGCACCGCTGGACCCAGGGCGACCTCGTGATCTGGGACAACACCGGGATGCTGCACCGGGCCCTCCCCTACGGACCGTCCTCGTCCAGGCTGATGCACCGCACATCGCTGGCAGGTGAGGAAGCGGTCGCGTAATTCTGTTCGTACGGAGTTCGCGCCCGTGAACCGCCTGGTCGGCGGTTCACGGGCGCGAACTCCGTCGACCGACCATCAGCGACGCAGCTACCCACAAGGGGAGGTTCGGCAACGTGACCGAACGGAAGACGGCCGTAGTAACCGGCGGAGGATCAGGCATCGGACGGGCGATCAGCCTGCGCCTGGCCAAGGACGGCTTCGCCACCGCCGTGCTCGACATCAACACCGAAAGCGCCGAGCAGGTGGCCAAGGAGGCTCGCGAGCTGGGGTACGAGGCCACCGCCTTCGGCGGTGTCGACGTCTCCGACCGGGCGCAGGTGAACGCGGCGATCGACCGCATCCGCGCCGCGTACGGCCCGGTCCTCGTGCTCGTGAACAACGCCGGTCTCACCGGTACCCTGGGCTTCCAGAAGATCACGGACGAGCTCTGGGACCGGATGATCGCCGTGAACCTCAGCGGCCCGTACTACCTGACCCAGGCCGTTCTCCCGGACATGATCGACGCCCACTGGGGCCGGATCGTCAACATCTCGTCGTCGAGCGCGCACTCGGGCCAGCAGTACATGGTCCACTACGTGTCGACGAAGGCCGGCCTCATCGGCTTCACCAAGTCGCTGGCCCTGGAGTTCGGCCCCAAGGGCATCACGGTCAACACGATCCCGCCGGGCTTCGTCGACACCCCGATGCTGCGCGACGTCGAGGCCAAGGGCTTCATCGGCGGCACGATCGCCGACCACGCCGAGCGCACCCCGGTGCGGCGCCCCGGCAAGCCCGAGGACATCGCCGCCGCCGCCTCGTTCCTCATCTCCGAGGAGGCCGGGTACATCACCGGTCAGATCATCGGCGTCAACGGCGGCCGCAACACCTGATCCTGGCGCCGGCCGCGGGCTGACCACCGCCGCCTGCTCGTCCACTTGTCGCGGACGGGGGGAGCCGACCGGCTCCCGTCCGCCCGCGGACAAGTGAACGCAGCGCCGGCCTGCCGGCCGCGCTGGCAGGGCTGGCCGCGGGCTGGCAGGGCTGGCGGCCCCGCTGGCCTCGCGCGGCGGGAGCAGGCTCAGTCCTCGATGAGGCTGTCCAGGGCCTTCGGTTCGAACGTGTAGTGACAGCGCCACTCGACGATCTTCCCGTCGCTGTCGACCCGGATGGAGTCGGCGCCGGTGCGCACCTGACCGTCAGAGAAGTGGCAGGAGTACACGAAGATGACGGTCTGTGTGCTGACGTAGACGGCGTCGACCGAATAGCGGATCCCCGGTACCCGGCGCATCGAATCCGCGATGTACTCCCGGAACGGGGCGTGGCCCTCGATCGTCACCCTGCGCGGATCACCGGTCAGCCGCGGCACGAACGGCGAGCTGAAAACGACGTCCTGGGCGACGGACCCCATCACCACGTCGACGTCGTACCCGTTGAATCCATCCTCCCAGTGGCGTTGTAAAGCCGTCACTGTCCCGTCGTCGAGCATCTGGTCTCCCTCTCTGATACCACGGTCCTGGGACTCCTGGAACTCCTAGGCGGGGACGCCGATGCCCATGAGCCGGGCGAGGTTGCCACCCATGATTTTCCGGACGAGTTCCTCGGGCAGGTGCGACAGCTCGTCGATGTAGCTCACCGGGTTGGCCAGGCCCTCCGGGTGCGGGTAGTCCGAGCCGAACAGGACGTGGTCCTCACCGAGGAGCTGCGCCAGCTCGCCGAGGTCCTCCTCCCAGAACGGGCTCACGTAGATGTTCCGCTTGACCACGTCGACCGGGTTCTCCAGGAAGTCGTGCGGCATCTTCTTGTACAGGTTCTTCATGGACTTGAGCAACGGCTCGACCCAGCTCATCCCGTTCTCGACGATGGCGATCTTCAGCTCCGGGAAGCGGGAGAGCGCACCGTGGCACACCAGCGCCGATACGGCGTCCTCGACCGGACGCCAGGCCTGCAGCATGCGGAAGGTGTTCGGCTGGAAGGGGAGCATCTCGATGCTCGCGCCCATCCACTCACTCGTGTAGCGGGCGTAGCCGCTGTCGGAGGAGTGCAGCGCGACCAGGATGCCGGCCTCCTGCACCCGCGCCCAGAACGGGTCGAACTCGGGCAGACCAAACGAACGGGGGCCACGGAGCCCGGGCACCGGCGCCGGCCGGATCAGCACGACCTTGGCGCCCCGCTCAAGCACCCAGTCGAGCTCCTCGATCGCCTTGTCGACGAACGGAAGACTGATCACCGGAGTCGTGAAAATCCGGTCCAGCCCCTCGTAGTTGAACTGCCAGGTCTCGTACAGCCATTCGTTGAGGGAGTGGATGACCGCGTGGATCAGGTCCGGGTCGTCCCTCATCCGCTCCTCGATGAGGCTGGCCAGCGTCGGGAACACCAGGGTGCGGTCGAGGCCCTGCTCGTCCATCTTCGCCAGCCGGGCGGCGGGCTCGCGCCAGGCGTCGATGCACTTCACCGGCTTGCCGAAGATCTCCCGATAGGACAGCCCGTCGGGGTTCCCCTTCCGGTAGTAGTCCTCCTGCGCGCCGGGCCGGGCCACGACCTCGAACGTGGGGTTCGGGATGTACTCGCTCACCTGACCCCGGACCATGATCTTCGTGCGCCCGTTGAGTTCGACGTAGTCAACCGCGCCCTTGTAGCGGGCAGGCAGGTACTTGGTCAGTGCCTCCTTCGTCTCGTACAAATGGTTGTCCGCGTCGAACACCGAGATTCCGGCGTGAGCCACGAGTCCTCCCCTGGTCGTCTGCGCTTGATGTCCTTATCCTCCCTACACTTCGGTGGTCCACGACGCCAGCGGATCGCGCCGGCGGATACCGCCGGTCAGATCCGGTCGTCGGGCGGCTCATAGCGGCGGCCGGCACCGACTCGTCCGAAGAAAGACGCCCGAGGTGACGACAAGGCTCGCACCTCCCGATCCACCTGTCCGGCCACCTGTCCGGGGCGGCCGAGGTGTCCGGGGCGCCTTTCCGGGCGGCTCCGAGCAAGGTGACGGTAAGGTCAGATGCTGGGAACCGCGGCGCTCTCGCCACGGTGATCTACGCGCTGAGCCGAAGGCAGGTCGCTGATGGATGCCCTTCCGACGGCACCCGCGCCCCTGGGCATCGAGGCCGGGGCGCTCGACCGCTGGTTCGACGCGCGGGTGGCGGGGGCGGTGTCACCGCTGCGTTACGACCGGGTCACCGGTGGCCATTCGTGCCTCACCTACCTCGTCACCGACGCTGGTCACCGGCGGTACGTGCTGCGCCGGCCGCCGGTCGGCGCGCTGCTCGCGACCGCCCACGACGTCACCCGCGAGGCGCGGATCCTGACCGCGCTCGCCGGCTCCGGCGTCCCGGTGCCGCGCGTGCTCGGCGTGAGCGACGACCCGGAGGTGACCGGCGCGCCCTTCTACGTGATGGCCTACGTGGACGGGCTCGTGCTGCGCACCGCCACCGACTCCGAACAGCTGCTCCCCACCCCGCAGGCCCGCCGCCGGGCCGGGTACGCACTCGTCGACACCCTCGCCGCGCTGCACGCCGTCGACGTCGACGCGGTCGGGCTCGGCACGCTCTCCCGGCGGGACGGCTTCCTCGACCGGCAGCTCAGGCGCTGGTCCGCGCAGTGGTCGGCGTGCGAGCTCGGGGACATGGGCGGCATGGCCGCGTTGCACGACTGGCTCGTCGCCCACCGGCCCGCCGAGTCCACGGCGCGCCTCGTCCACGGCGACTTCCGGCTCGGCAACGCCCTCCTCGGTCCCGACGGGGACGTCCTGGCCCTGCTGGACTGGGAGCTCTGCACCCTGGGCGACCCGCTCGCCGACGTCGCCTACCTGCTGCGCACCTGGTCGACGCCGGACGCGCGGGCGAGCCAGGAGCGGCTGCCCTCCGCGCTGCCGGGCTTCCCCACGACGGACGAGCTCGCCGCACGCTACGCCCAGCGGTCCGGTCGCTCGATCGCGGAGCTCGACTACTGGATGGCGTTCACCGCCTGGCGGGCCGCCGCCATCCTGGCCGGGGTGTACCGGCGCTACCTCGACGGGAAGATGGGCACCTCACCCGAGGATCTACCGACGTTCGCGACCGAGGTCGAGGCACGCGTCCGGCAGGGCCTGTCCTTCACCCGGGTGGCCTAGCCGGCCGCCCGGCTAGGCCGGGCAGGGCAGGGCAGGGGTCACAGCTCGGCGGCTTCGCGCTCGAGGCGGTCGGCGAAGGCCGCGAAGGCCTGTTCCCGCAGGGTCGGCAGGTGACCGGACGGGAAGAGCGTCTCGACCGGGGTGTACTCCCGCAGCACCTGACGGGCCAGCGTCACCTTGTGGACCTCCGTGGGGCCGTCGGCGATGCCGAGCGCCTCCGCGGTCACCATCATGCTCACGAACGGCATCTCGTTGGACACTCCGAGCGATCCGTGAATGCGCAGGGCCCGCTGGGCGACGTCGTGTAGAACACGGGGCAGCATCACCTTGACCGCGGAGATGTCCTTGCGGACCTTCCGGTAGTCCTTGTGCTTGTCGATGAGCCAGGCGGTGCGCAGCACCAGCAGCCGGAAGCACTCGATGTCGATCCAGCTGTCGGCGACCTTCTCCTGGGTCATCTGCAGCGACCCCAGCGGACCCGTCCGGGTCTGGCGGGAGACGGCCCGCTCGCAGAGCAGGTCGAACGCGTGGCGGGCCAGGGCGACCGTCCGCATCGCGTGATGCACCCGCCCGCCGCCCAACCGGGTCTGCGCGATCGCGAACGCGTCGCCCTCCCCACCGAGCAGGTGATCCGCGGGCACCCGGACGTCGGTGTACCGGACATAGCCGTGGTCATGCCGGACTCCGCCCAGCGAGCCCTGCTCGGGTGGCTCGGTGGCGACGCCGGGGTTGCGCACGATCGTGATTCCGGGCGTCTCCGCCGGCACGATGAACATCGACATGCCCTTGTACGCGTCCACCTCGGGGTTCGAGACGGCCATAACGATGAAGAAGCTGGCGTGCCGGGCGTTCGTCGAGAACCACTTCTCACCATTGATCACCCAGTGGTCACCGTCGCGCACAGCCCGGACGGTGAACAACGTCGGGTCGGCGCCCCCGCGCGGCTCGGTCATCGAGTAACACGAGGCGATGTCGCCCTCGAGCAGCGGCTCGAGGTACCTGGCCTTCTGCTCCGGAGTGCCGAAGTGGGCGAGGATCTCGGCGTTCCCGGAGTCGGGCGCCTGACAGCCGAAGATCGACGGCGCCCACCGGGAGCGGCCCAGGATCTCGTTGAGAAGGGCGAGCCGTACCTGGCCGTAGCCCTGACCGCCCAGCTCGGGCCCGAGGTGGCAGGCCCACAGGCCGCGTGCCTTCACCTCCTCCTTGAGCGGCCGGACGATCGCCTGCGCCCGCTCGTCCCGCTTGTCGAACGGGTTGTCGAGGACGAAGTCGAGGGGCTCGACGACGTCCCGGACGAACGCGTCCACCCAGTCGAGCTGTTCCTGGTAGGCCGGGTCGGTCTCGAACTCCCACACAGTCGATCTCGCTCTCGTTCCAGGGTCGCACCCACACGGCGCGGGTCGACATCGATGACGGCCGGACTCCGTGACGGCCGGGTTCCGCGAAGCAACGATCTAGGCATACGATCAGGGGGAATACGATCAAGGGCAATCGACATTGCCACGGATTCAACATTCATCCGCCGCGTTCGCTCGAAAACCTTCATCCGCGAGGACCTCGGGGACAAGCACACCCGTCCCGCCGGGTCAAGACTCCGATATGACTGTGCCCGGCATTCTTCCCGGCGATTGGTTGATTCACCCCCAGCGAGAATGTAGCTTGCAGAGGTTGGGGACGAGGAGATGCGATCTCGGGGCACCGCGGCGGTGGCCGCGGCGCCCGGCAGCACATCGTCGAGGGTCACGCACCGGGGCCGGCCACCGACAACATCGCTACCCGGATCATCGATTGGACGTATGACGTGTACGACATGCCGGAGGAGATCGAGGTCCATGCGGACGGACCGCTGAGGATCATCACCCTGAACCGGCCCGACGATCTCAACGCGGTCAACCACTCCCTGCACGTCGGGCTGGCGAAGCTCTGGCCGCAGCTGAACGAGGACCGCTCCGCGCGCGCTGCCGTGCTCACCGGAGCCGGCCGGGCGTTCTCCGCGGGCGGCGACTTCGCCTACCTCGACGAGCTGTTCAAGGACAAGGACCTGCGCGCCCTGTCCATCGCACACGGGCGCGAGATCGTCCTCGGCATGGTGCGCTGCCGGATTCCCGTGGTCGCCGCGGTGAACGGCCCGGCCGTCGGTCTCGGTTGCAGCCTGGTCGCGCTGAGCGACATCGTCTACATGGCCGAGAAGGCCTTCCTCGCGGACCCGCACATCCAGGTCGGCCTGGTGGCCGCCGACGGCGGTCCGCTCACCTGGCCGCTGCACACCAGCATGCACCTGGCCAAGGAGTACGCGTTCACCAGCGCGCGCATCTCGGCCGAGCGGGCCATCCAGATGGGGCTGGCCAACCACATCGCCGCCGATCCGGTGGCCGAGGCGCTGGCGTGCGCGAAGCGCATCGCCGAGCTGCCGCAGCAGGCGGTGGAGACCACCAAGCGGCTGCTCAACCTGCACGTCGAGCGCGCCGTGATCGCCTCGCTCGACTTCGCGACGACCGCGGAGGAGGCGTCGTTCCAGACCGATGACTTCGCCTCCATCATCGCGCGGCTCTCCGCGAAGCAGAAGAGCTGAGTGGACGGCGGTCCGGGCCAGCAGTGCCCGAGGCCGCCGCGGCTTCTTCGGAACCGGTCGACCAGGACCCGGGCGCTCAACACGCCCGGGTCCTTCTGTTTTTCCTGGAACTCCGCGTATTTTCGCGATGCTCCGGTCTCACAGAATTGAATTTCTCTTTTCAACCCGTCGGTCGCCGTCACGCGGTGCGTTTCACCCGCGTCGGCGCATCGGCAGGCCGACGCCGGTTCCTGGTTGGTGTCCGAGATTTACCGGAGGCCGGGACCGGTCTGCCTGGTCAGAGGTTGATCAGGCGTGGGGCGTGTTGGTTCTGGCGGATGTGGGTGCCGGCCTGGCGGGTGAGTGCCTGTCCTGAATCTTGGTTGTGTGGGCCGCATGTGGCCCATTCCTGATCTTCCTGGTGTGGCGGGCCAGGCTGGGAGGGCGGGTTCGCCAGGGTCCGGACATGGCGCGATCGCACCGGTATCCGTCGGATCTGTCCGATGAGGAGTGGGCCTACGTCCAGCCGTTGCTGCCTCCGGTCCCGAAAGACGGCCGGCCCGAGAAACACGACCGGCGCGACATCGTGGACGCGATCCTCTACGTAACCCACAA
>NZ_KB891244.1 GCF_000373365.1 Parafrankia discariae | reverse complement strand
TGGGCGCGGTCGTCGGCCAGCAGCGCGGCCAGGAACTCCAGGGTCGACTCGGGCAGGATGATGGCGCCAGGGTAGGTTAGCAACGGAAGTCCTCGGTCAAGGTCACGGTGATTAGGCATCCTGTGATCTACCGAGGGCTTCTCTATTTCTCATGTCCGGACCGACAGCGTCCGGACAACTTCCGGCCTCCGGGTCGCCCGTCGGCGGCTCCTTCATGCGCGCGAGATGGAACGTTCCCACGATTCAGGCAAAGCAACTCTGAAAAGGCTCAGTGAAAGATGAGCCCAGATCTGACGGTGCGCATCATTATGGACACTCCAGGCGAGCGACGGGGCCATCTCGCGAACCCGGTTCGATCGCCGATCCGGTCCGCGGCCGCGACGCCCGCGACCAGCCGCCGCCGGGACGGATCAACCGCTCCCGGCCACCAGACCCGAGCGCACAGCAAACGCACAGAAGGCGCACAGCGTGGGCAACGCCCGGCCCGCCATGCTCGAGCCATCAAGCTCAGCCGATCCCAGTTGGAGGGCACATGGCGGATCACCGGGGTTCCGGCCGGACGCGGGCGTACGAGGGGCGCCCGCTGGCACGGCCCGACGAGGAGATCGTCGACCAGGGCCTCGCCTTCGACGTCGGCACACTGCTCAGCCGGCGGCGGATGCTGACCTTCTTCGGCCTCGGCGCCGCGGCGGCGGGCCTGGCGGCCTGCGGCTCGGACTCCGCCGGTTCCACGGCCGCGGCCACCTCGGGGACATCCACCTCGGCGACCTCGGCCGCGACGACCTCGGCCACGGCCACGGCGGCCGGGGAGATCCCCGAGGAGACGGCGGGCCCCTACCCGGGCGACGGGTCGAACGGGCCGGACGTCCTCGAGCAGAGCGGTGTGGTCCGCAGTGACATCCGGTCCAGCTTCGGCGACTCGACCGGTACCGCCGAGGGCGTCCCCATGACGCTGGCGCTGACGGTCCGCGACCTCGCGAACGGCGGCTCGCCGTTCGCCGGGGTGGCCGTGTACGTGTGGCACTGCGACCGGGAGGGCCGCTACTCGCTGTACTCCGACGGCGTCACCGACCAGAACTACCTGCGCGGGGTCCAGGTCGCCGACTCCGCCGGCACGGTCCGGTTCACCAGCGTCTTCCCGGCGTGCTACTCGGGGCGCTGGCCGCACGTCCACTTCGAGGTCTATCCCGACCAGGCCAGCATCACCGACTCGACCAAGGCCATCGCCACCTCGCAGCTCGCGCTGCCGCAGGACGTCTGCGAGAAGGTCTACGCCCAGTCGGGCTACGAGGCGTCCGTGACCAACCTGGCGCAGGTCAGCTTGAACAACGACGGCGTCTTCGGCGATGACGGGGCCGCCACCCAGCTCGCCACCGTGACCGGCGACGTCTCCGCCGGGTACGCGGTCTCCCTCACCCTGGGCGTCGACACGTCGACGGCCGCGGGCGGCGGCCAGGTCTCCGGCGGCGGGGCACCGGGCGGCGCGCCCGGTGGCCGGGCACCTGGCGGACGCTGACGGCCGCCGGGAACAGCCGGGCCGCCCTCGGAATCAGCCGCGGATCAGCCGCGCAGCTCCCAGCCGTTGCCGGCGGGGTCGCGGCAGATCACGATCCGCCGGCCGTCGAAGTCACCCGCGGTGAACGGGATGCCGGCCGCGGTCAGCCGGGCCTCGATGGCGACGCAGTCGGGCCCGACCTCGATCGCCGTGTGCGCCTTGGCCGCGGGAACGTGGTCGGGGTCGAGGCTCAGATGGACCTGGGTGCCGTCGTCGGCCTCGAACCACCGCGCGCGGTCCCGGACCACCGCCGGCGGTTCGAGCCGCCGGTAGCCGAGCACCCCCACCAGGAACTCCGCCTCGGCGTCGGCGGCGGCCGGCGGAACTCCGAGGTTGGCATGGTGAAATCTCGGCACGTACGGAGTCTGACACGAAAACCCCTCCGGTGGCTGGCCCTCGGGCTGCGGGGCCGCGGGCGGCGGGCGTCAGCCGCCGAGCGGGTGGCCGACGAGCCCGGCCCGCTCGGCGACGAACTCCGCGACGCCGCGCGCCGGCCGTCCCGTCACCTGTTCGACGGTCGTGGTCGCCCGGTCGTAGCGGTTCTGGCGGTGCAGCCGCGCCATCGTCACGATGTGGTCCCGGGTGAACGGAGCCAGGTCCGTCTGGGTCGCCACCAGGTTCACCCACTCGTCGGGCGGGACGTCCACGTAGGTCACCGGGCGGCCCAGCGCCCGGGAGAACTCGGCGGCGACGCCGTCCATGTCCTGCGAACGCGGGCCGGTCAGCTCGTACACGTGCGCACGGTGCGCCGCCGGGTCGGTGAGGAGCTCGGCGGCGACCCGGGCGACGTCCGAGGCGGCGACCGGGGACGTCCGACCGCGGCCGAACGGGAGGCGGATGGTCGCGTCGTCCGCGATGGACCGGGCGGCCAGGACCGTGAACAGCGGATTGTCCAGGAACACGGTGGGGCGCAGGTGCCGCACCGGCAGTCCGGACCAGTCGAGCACCTGCTCGGAGAGCCAGTGCAGCCGCTGCTGGTGCGACTCCTCGGTGCTGACCGCGGTCATCTGCGAGACCGTCATCTGCGACATGGCCACCAGCGTGTCCAGGGTTCCAACCGCCCGCGCGACCGTGGCGACCGTCGCCGTGGCCTCGAGGTAGGCCGGGGAGACGCTCATGTTGAAGAACATCCGGCGGCAGCCCGCGAGCGCGCCGGCCACGTCGTCGGGGCGGGTCAGGTCGCCCACGACCACCTCCGCGCCCCACCCGCGCAGCGTCTCGGCCCGTTCGTCGTCGTGGTGCACCAGCGCGCGCACCGGGACGGACCGCTCGCGCAGCAGCTCGACGACGGTGCGCCCGACCCCGCCCACCCCGCCGCCGGCACCGGTGACCAGGACGGTGCCCGTTCCGACGGTGCCCGCTCCGACCGTGTCCGCTCCGAGCGCGTCCATTGCTACCGTCTACCCCGCTGACCTCGGCGTACGCGCCGCCGGCCCGTGGTGGGGGCAGCCGGGCCCGGTCACGCCGGGTGCGGGGGCCATTCCAGGCCGGACAGCGAGGCCAGCGCGTGCACCAGTGCCTGGGCGCCGTCCCGGCCGCGGTCCTGCGCCTGCAGGGCCACGTAGAGCTGGTTGGCGAGCGCCAGCCCCGGCAGGGCGAGCCTGGCCCGCCGCGCCTCGGCGAGCGCGATACCGAGATCCTTGACCATGTGGTCGACGAAGAACCCGGGCGCGAAGTTCCCGGCCACCACCCGCGGCGCGAGGTTCGACAGCGACCAGCTGCCGGCGGCGCCGCTGGCCACCGACTCCAGCACCCCGGCGACGTCCAGCCCGACCCGGCTGGCGTACAGCAGTCCCTCCGACATCGCGACCATGGTGCTGGCGATGAGGATCTGGTTGACCATCTTCGTGTGCTGACCGGCGCCGTGATCACCCTGCCGGACGATCACGGCGCCCAGCGCCGCGAACCCGGGGCGGACCGCCTCGAACACGTCGACCGGGCCACCGACCATGATCGACAGGGTGGCGTTGCGGGCGCCGACGTCGCCGCCCGACACCGGCGCGTCCAGCGCGTGCGCCCCGACCTCACCGGCGGCCCGGCCGATCTCGACCGCCAGCGCGGGCTCACTCGTCGTCATGTCGACGAGCACCGCCCCGGGCGCGGCACCGGCGAGCGCGCCTGCGGGCCCGAGCAGCACCTCGCGGACGTCCGCGGGCAGGCCCACCATCGAGAACACGACGTCGCTGCCGGCCGCCACCTCGGCGGGCGAGTCGGCCCAGGTCGCCCCCGCGGCGAGCAGGCCGGCCGCGCTGTCCCGGCTGCGGGTCGTGACCGTCACCCGGTAGCCACCGCGCAGCAGGTGCCCGCACATGGACGCGCCCATCACCCCGGTGCCGATCCACCCGACCCGGGTCGACTCCGGTGACATCGGCTCGGGCGACACCGGCGAGGAACCTGCGACGGACAAGACAACCCGCTTCCTGTGCGACCACGCACGACTGCGTCCCACTGCCACCTCGTACGACCCCGTACGTCCCACGAGTTCGTACCACCCGGCCCCGCCGCCGGGGGCGGCCGGCTCAGTTCACCGCGGCACGGCGCAGCGCGCGGTACAGCAGCTGGGGGTCGCCCATCCGGCGGCGCAGCGCCCGTTCCAGGCCGGCGATCGGGTAGAGGTTCTGCGGGGCGCGGGCGTCCTTGAACTCGGCGGAGGCGAAGCGCCGCAGCGTCACCTGGCTCTGGTCGGCCAGCGCGATCGCCTCGGCGGCGGACATGTCCGCGCCGCACTCGACCCGCACCACCCCGGCCCACGGCGCGCCCGGCCCGCCGGGCAGCCGCAGGTACCAGCTGTGCCGGTCCCAGCTGGAACCCATCAGGAAGACCGGGGTGCGCTGCCCCGGGCCCAGGGTGCCGACCATCGCGTGCTGGCGCGGCGGAAGGTAGGCCGACTGGTGGGTCTTGACGAAGCCCAGGGTCCGCGGCAGATGCTGACGCCCGCGCAGCGGGCCGTCGACGACCAGCAGGTCGGTGCCGTCCGCCAGGTGGCCGCCGGTGTGGCCGCCCGGGTGGCCGCCGGTCGGGTGGTCGCCGAGCTGGGCGCGGGCCGCGGCGGCCGACTCCACCTCGAGCTCGCCGAGGGCCCGCTGCAACGCCAGGCTCAGCCCGACCGGGTCGGTCGCGCGCGTGCGGCGCACGGGATAGTCACCGGCGGACGTCCGGACGTCCGCGGCGTGCGCGGCGGCGGTGAACGTCCCCCGGCGCACCGTCGCGACGGCCAGGTGGGCCCCGGCAGCGCAGCAGCAGACGACGCCGCTGGCGTAGGAGGCGCACAGGGCCGGCAGCGCGGACGTCGCCCGCTCACCGGTGGGCACGCTGTCGTGGATCCAGGCGCGGCCCTCGACCCGGCGCACCCCGTCGACGAACAGCACCGCGGCCGGCGCGGCCGTGCCCGGGGCCGGGTCCCGCGGCGCCCACGCCGACTCGGGCACCTCGACGTCCAGCACGACCGGGGCGCTGGACTCGACGAGCTCCTCCTCGCCGAGGCTCGTCCCGTAGCCGGGATCCCAGGCGTCGACACTGAACCTCATCCCGCCCGCGGGCACGACCGGTGCGGCGGGTTCGACCGGTGCGGACGGTGCGGCGGCCGGTCCGGCCGGCGCGGCCGGCCGCGGGCGTGCTGGTGCCTCGGTCAAGTGCGCTCCCTGACGACGGTCGACGTCCGCTGGTCCCGGTTCACCGCGAAGCGTACGGGGACCCGCTCTGCCAGCGCCTGGACGTGGGTGACCAGGCCGACCATCCGCCCGCCGCCGCTCGCGAGACTCTCCAGGGTGCTCGCGACGACATCCAGGGTCGCCTCGTCGAGGGTGCCGAAGCCCTCGTCGAGGAACAGCGAGTCGAGCGAGGCCGCCCCACCGGCCGCCATCGCCCGCAGCTGGGAGGACAACGCGAGCGCCAACGCCAGGCTGGCCTGGAACGTCTCCCCGCCGGACAGGGTCCGCACCGGCCGGCGCGAGTCGGCGTCGGCGTGGTCGACGACCAGGAACTCGCCCTCCTCGTGGGTCAGCTCGAACTGCCCGCCGGAAAGCTCCGACAGCGTCACCGACGCCTCCTCGACCAGGATATCCAGCGCGGCGGCCACCATCCAGCGCGGGAACCGGTCGGAGCGCAGCAGCTGGCCGAGCTGGCGGGCGATCTGATCCGCCTCACGCGCCGCCGCCACCTCGGCGGCGAGCCGGGCGGCCTCGGCCCGGCGCTCGACGACCCGGGCGAGCTCCGCGCGAGCCCCCGCCAGCCCGTCCGCCACCACGACGGACGCACCGTCGGCGGTCCTGGAACCAGAACCAGAACCAGAACCGGGGCCGGGGCCGGGGCCGGGTGGCAGATCGTGGGTGGCGAGCCGCTCGCCCAGCGCCCGGTCCGCCTCCTCGTGCCGCCGGCGGGCGGCCTCGGCCTCGGCGGCGGCCTCGGCGAGCAGCCGCTCCCGGGCCGTCACCTGCCCGCGGGACCAGTCGGCCAGCACCGTCCAGCCGGCCAGGACGTCCTCGCCGTCGACCACGGGCGCGCCGAGCGGGACGAGACCGTCGCGGGCCGCGGCCAGCGCGACGCCGGCCGCGCCGAGGGCGTCCCGGGCCCGCTCGAACGCCCGCTCGGCGTCGTCGGCCTCCGCCCGGGCGGCACGCAGCCGCTGGTCGGCCCGGTCGGCGGTGGCGGCGAGTCGGTCCAGCTCGGCGAGCGCGGCCGCCACCGCCGCAGCGGTCGGCGCACCGGCGAGCGCGGCGCGCAGGGCTTCGGTCCGATCGTCCAGGGTCGCGATCCGGGTGGCGGCCCGCTGCTGGGCCCGGGCCGCGGCGATCCGCTCCTCGTCCGCCCGCGCCTGCCCCGCGGAGGCGAGGGCCAGCGCCTGCCGCGCGGCGGCGAGCGACCCCGCGGCCGCGGCCGAGCGCCCGGCCGCCGCGTCCCGCTGGCCGGCCCGGTCACGGGCCAGCCCGGCGGCCCAGGTGACCAGCGTCGCCCAGGCCGCCTCCAGGTCACCGTCCGGCAGAGCGGGGGCGCCGAGGAACACCAACGGGTCGCGGACGGCGTCGAGCGCCCGCCGGGCCCCGGCCGCCTCGTCCCGGGAGCGGGTGACGGCCGCGTCGGCGGCGGCCGCGGCGTCACGGGCCCGACGCAGCGCCAGGTCGGCACGGGCGACGTCGCCGTCGAGCCGTTCGACGTCCGCGAGCAGAGCCGCCGCGTGCCGGGCGTCCGGCGCGTCGGTGAGCCCGCGACGCAGCTCCTCGACCCGGTTATCCAGGTCCGTGAGGTGGGCCTCGGATTCCAGCGCCGCCCGCGTGGCGGCGTGCGCCTGCGCGGTGCAGGCGGCGAGCTCGTGCTCGGCGGCGGCCACCGCCTCGTCCGCGACACCGAGACCGGCGGCCGGCAACGCGGGTGGCAGCGTCGCGACGGGCCGCGCGCAGACCAGGCAGTCCTCCCCCACCACCAGGTGCGGCCGCAGCGCCGCGGCCAGATCGGCGCGGGCGGCCTCGTCCCGGACGCCGGCCGCCCGCTGCCGGGCGTGCCGGGCCGCCTCCAGGGCCGCGTTCGCCCGGTCGAGCGCGGCCCGGGCCTCGCCGTGGGCGGCCGCCGCCCCGGCCTGGCCGGCCGACAGCTCGGCGAGCCGCTCGTGGTCGCGCAGCGCCCGCTCCAGCGGGCCACGCGGCGGCGCGGCGGCCCGCTCCGCACGGACGGCGGTATCCGCCCGCTCGGCCGCCTCCCGATATTCGACGGCCGCGGCCCGCACCGCCTCGGCTTCGCGCAGCCGGCCGGTGAGGGCCGCCAGCCCACCCGGCGCCCGGACACCGGCGAGCAGATCCAGCTCGGACCCGAGCCGGCCCGTCTCGGCGGCGGCGAGGTCGGCGGCCCGCTCGGCCGCTCGTTCGGCGGCCCGCGCCGTCGCCAGCCCGTCTCTCGCCTCCTCGAGCGCCGCGGCCGCGGCGGCGAGGGCCGTGTCGGCGGCGGCCTGCTCGGTGCCGGCCGTCGGCCGGGTCGCGAGCAGGTCGGCGAGCTCCGCGTGGTCACGGGCAGACCGGTCGAGCGGGCCGCGCGGCGCGGCGGCCGCGAGCTGTTCCCGCGCGACGCTGTCCGCCCGCTCGGCCTCCTGCCGGCGCTCACGGGCATCCGTGTCGGCGGCCCGGGCCGCGCGCAGCCGCCCGGCGAGATCCGCCAGCCCGGCCGGCGGCCGGACGGCGGCGAGCCGGTCGCGCTCGGCGGCCAGCCTGGCGGTCTCGGCGGCGGCCTGCGCGGCGGCGGTGTCCAGCCCCGCCAGCTCGGCGAGCGCGCCGGCCACCTCGGCCGCCAGCCGGGTGAGCGCCCCGACCCGGTCGGCCGCGGCGGTCTCGGCGGCCGCCGTCGCGTCCGCGTACCCGGCGAGCTGCTCGGCGAACACGTCCGCGCGCTGACGCTGGTCACTCGCGCGGGCGTTGGCCGCCGCGCGGATCGTGTCGTAGACGCCCAGCCCGAGCAGCCGGGTGAGGATGGCCTGCCGCTCGCTCGGCTTCGCCCGCAGGAACTCGGCGAACTCACCCTGCGGAAGCACCACACAGGTGCAGAAATGCTCGAAGGTGAGCCCGAGCAGCTCCTCGACCGCCGCGGTGACCGCGGGCGCGCCCGCGGCGAGCACCTCCGTCGGCTCCCCCGGCTCACCCGCGCCGGCCGGGTCGACCAGCCGCTCGAACCGGGCGTTGCGCACGCTCACCCCGCCGCGGGCGGCCCGGCGCAGCTCCCGCGCCACCACGTAGCGGGCGCCGGCCACGTCGAAGACGAGACGCACGGTGCCCCGGGCCGCGGTCGGGGCGAGCGCCAGGTGCACCGTCGCCCGGTTGTTCCAGCGCGGCACCGAACCGAACAGCGCGAACGTCAGCGCGTCGATCAGCGTCGACTTGCCGGCGCCGGTCGGGCCCACCAGCGCGAAGTAGTCGGCGTCGGCGAGGTCGAGCACCGCCGGTTCCCGGAACGACCCGAAACCGGCGAGGTCCAGCTGTACCGGGCGCATTCAGTCTCCTCCCAGGTCCCTCAGTCGCCGCTGGAGGCGTCGTCGTGCAGCCGGACGAACAGCGCCTCGACCCGGGGATCGTCGAACCGCTCGGCGGCGCAGTACTCCCGGAACAGGTCCGCCGGGCTGCGCCGCGCCAGCGCCGCCGCGCTCGGGCGTGACCCGCCGAGGGCCACCCGGAACTCCGGATCGATGCCGACCTCGAGCGCGTTCGGCAGCAGCTCCTGGACGTCGTCGCGCAGCCCCGCCCGGGCCGGCTCGCGCACCACCACCCGCAGCAGGTCCTCTGCGAGCTCCGGGGCCCGCGCGGCGAGCTCGGCGACCGTGCCGCGGACCGTCCGCAGCCGGCGGCCGGCCGTCAGCGCGATGTCGGTGACCCGGGCGGGGACGCCGGGGCTCGCCTCGACGAGGCACACCACGTTCGTGTTCTCCTGCTCCCCGAAGTCGACCGCGAGCGGCGCACCGGAGTACACCACCGGACACGGCGCGGCGAGGGTCTGCCGCCGGTGCAGATGCCCCAGCGCCACATAGTGGGCGTCCGCGGGGAACGCCGCCGCGGACACGTGATACTCGAAGATCGACTGGGCCATCCGCTCCCCGCCGCCGAACAGGCCGTTCGTCACCGTCAGATGGGCCAGGACGAGGTTCACCGCGTTGTCGTCGAAGCCGCCGCGCAACTGTTCCACCAGGGCGCGCACGACCTGGTCGTAGCGGGCCGAGGTCTGGTCGGGCGTCTGGGTCACCAGGTCTGCGGCGCGGACGGCGTACCGCTGGGAGACGAACGGCAACGCCGCCACGGTCACCGGCTCCCCGGTGCCAGGCGCCCGGAACGTGACCACCCCACCGTCGGCGGCGGTGCGCGGCGTTCCGACCAGGGTGATCCCGGCGGCGGACATCAGCGGCCGGTAGGCGTCGAAGGTCGGCTGATGGTCGTGGTTGCCCGCGATCACGACCACCTCGGCCCCGGTGCCGCGCAACGCGACCAGCGCCTGCACGGCGAGCTGCTGGGCCGCCGCCGGCGGGGCCGCGCTGTCGTAGACGTCCCCGGCGACGAGCACCGCGTCGACCTCGTGCTCCCGGGCGATCCCGATGATCTCCCCGAGTACCGCGCGCTGCTCGTCGAGCCGGTTGCGTCCCTTGAGCGTCTTGCCGAGGTGCCAGTCCGAGGTGTGCAGGAACTTCATGGCGGTCCCTAACGGCCGGAGGTCAGAACGGCGGGGCCTCGTCGGTGGGGTTGGGCAGGAGGTCGAAGGGGTTGCGGGGCATCGGCGCGGGGGGCGGCTTGCCGGGCGGTCCGGTGGGTGAGCCGGGCGGCGGGTCGGTGGCCGCGGATGCGAGGCCCGCGGTCTCGGAGTGCCGGGTCGCCCAGGCGGGGAACGGGAACTCCACCGCGAGCGGCACCGGGATCTCCGGCTGGGAGATGAACATCGTGCCCGGCTTGGCCAGCGTGGCCCGGGCGCGCTGCCCGGGCGGCAGGAACCCGTACTCGGGCCGGCCCGCCTCGGCCGAGTCCAGCCGGCCGACCACCTTGATCGAGCTGTTCGCGATGATCCGCCGCTCGACCTCGCTCGCGGTCTGCTGCGCGCCGATCAGGATGATGCCCAGCGAACGGCCACGCTCGGCGATGTCGAGCAGCACCTCCTTGATGGGGCTCGTGCCCTCCCGCGGGGCGTACTTGTTCAGCTCGTCGATCATCGTGAACAGCAGGCCGCCGGCGCCGGCCTCCTCCTTGCGTCTCGTCTCCGCGGCGAGCACCACCCCGACGACGAACCGCTGCGCCCGCTCCGGCAGGTTGTGCAGGTCGACCACGGTCACCTGCTGGTCGGCCGTCGACACCCGCCGGCGCGGACTGTCCGCCAGATCCGCCCGGATCAGCGACCGCAGCGAACGCAACGACGACCGCAGCCGGCGGACGAACGCGTTGACCGTCCCGGCGCCCGTCACCGGGCCGGCCCAGTCCCGGCGCGTCTCCTCGTCGGTCAGCCGGTCGACGATCAGGTCGACCAGCTCGGAGTAGGTCCGCACCAGCTGGCCGTCGATGCTGACGGCCCCGTCGGCGCCGGCGGGCACCGCGTCCGTGCGCAGCCGCAGGGCCACCTGGTGGACGACGATCGTGTACTGGTTGCGGTCGTCCTCGGCGTCGGCGAACACGTACGGCAGCAGCTCACCCGCGCAGAACTCCTGGATCGTCCACCAGAACGCGGCCACCCCGGTAGGCCGGGAGGCGACGTGCGGCCGTCCCGAGGTGTCGTCGGGCAGCGGCGGGGCGAAGAAGCCGACCGAGCGGAACGGCTCGGCGGGCAGGTCCAGCAGGCGGTAGCGCGCGCGCACATCGTCGTCGATCCGGACGTTGCCGTGGTCGAGGAACAGCAGGTCCTCGCCCTTCACCGAGAACACCAGCGCCTTGGTGTTCACCGCGGCCCGCCCCAGCACCCCACAGCGGAAGATCGAATGCAGCAGGAAGAGCGCGAAACTGGTCTTGGTGGCGACCCCCGAGATGCCGCTGATGGAGACGTGCGCGCCCCGGGTGCCGTCGAGGAACTCGAGGTTGACGTAGATCGGGTTGCCGTCCCGCCCGATGCCGACCGGGATCCGCTTGTCCATCATGTCGAAGTACAGCGCCGTCGCCCGCTCGTCGCCGGTCGCCCGCCGCACCTGCTCACCGGGCAGCGGCGGGACGTAGACCTCCGGCTCCACCCGGGTCGTGGTGACCTCGGCGATCTCCTGCACCTGCGCGGGCAGGACGCCGTCGGCGATCAGGAAGACATCCGAGCCGAAGGACGCGCCCTCGTGCCGGGCCCGCACCTGGGTGACGATGCCGGCGGTCATCACCGGCCCGACCCCGGGCACCGCGCGGACGGTGACGACCACGTCGTCAAGCTGCAGGTAGCTGCCCTCCAGCAGGGCGACGTGGAACAGCAGAGGCGTGTTCTCCTCCGTGCCGAGCACCCGGCCGACCGGCGCCACGGCCGCCGCCTTCCGCGCCGGGCCGGCGGTACGCCTGCCGTTCGCCCCACCGACCTCAACCGTCATGCACGAACCCCCAACCGACTGCCCCTACCGACCTGCTCCTGCCGATCTGCCACGACCGGCCTGCGACTGCCGGCCTGCCAATGCCAATGGCCATGCAGCGCCCGACACCCGGCACCCTCCGTCACAGACGATCGCCCGGCGCATCCGGCGACCGGCCGTCACCAGGCTAGCCGTGAGGTCCGACACCCAGCCGGTGCCACCTCGACCAGCGACCTCCCACGCGTTCGCCGCCCGACCGGGAGGCATCGGATGCGCCTTCAGCTCACCTCAAGATCGCCAACGGACGGAGTGTCGTCAACGCGGTTGATTATCTTGAGGATAATTCGACCAAGAAAGGCAACCCCCCGGCACGTCACGGTGATCCGGACACGGCAGGAGCGAGCAGGGCTCCCACCGGCGCGAAGGCCCGCGACCTGAAACCGCCGCCTGCCACGCCGTGCGCGGGCCGCTCCGCGCCGGCCGTCTCGATCGGCACCCGGGCGTCGTCGACTCGCGGCGGCACAGTGGCGAATCCCCTGCGGGACAGGCAGTGCCACGCCGACGCGCCCACGTGGCTCCATCCGGAGCGGCCGCGGTCGGCTGGCCACACAGGCGACATCACATCCGCAGAACCGGAAGAATTATCGATAATCAACCGCAGATGCGGCGCCAACCAGGTATGTTTCCGTCCCGGAAGATCTGCTCCTGATGCGGACCACGGCATGGGAAAGGCCTGTCGGGCTCGTCGTCACGTCTCTGGGCCGGTCACCCGAGAGGTGGGCGGCGAGAGTCCGGTACCGCTGTGGTTGCCCAGCCGTGAAGAAGCGATCGAGAGGTCACTTGGCTGGTCCTCTCCTGCGGCATCGCGCGCATTGAGATCTTCCAGGTGGCCGCGCCGGGAGACGCGGCGCGTGCGTCACGGTGTTTCGGGAGGGATGCCGAGGGGTTCTCCTATCTGGATCCTGCGATTTTTCAGTCCGCCACGAATCCGGCCGTGAAAGGTTCGTGAGCTCCCTCGGGCCACGGCCGGGAAGTCCGTCCATCTCTCCGGCGAGGAAGAAGGAAATGGCGAGAAAATCTCTACGGCCACCGTTGTTCACAGCGCTCGCCCTGGGCGCCGTGCTGGCGGTCGCACTGCCAGGAACCGCCTACGCCTCAACCACTGTTACGGTCCGCAGCCCTGGCGCCACGTCCGGACCGGGCTCGGCGAACTCGCAAAGCGTGAGCAGCGCGGACTGTCGGAGCGGCGGTGACACCGACGACGTGGTCACCGGGGTCGGCATTCTCCAGACCGTCGGTACCGGGGCAGCGCAGAGCAACCTGCACGTCAAGGGCATCGCGCCCTATGACGGCACCGCCGAGTACATTGCCTCCGCCTACTCGCCCGGAGTCGTCGACACCGATGCGACGCAGGCACTCGCCGTCGGCGGCACGGGTGGGTCCGGCGGCGGCCTCGACGCCGCCTTCGGCTCGACGCCGTACGCCATGTGCCTGGACCCGGGTGACACGATCACGGGCACCCAGATCGTGATGAACAGCGTCGCGGGGCCGACCAGTGCCGGGGCGACCGCCCTGGCGGCGGCGACCTGCCCCGAGGACACCCGTCTCCTGGGCGGCGGGGCCCGGCTCACCCCGGGCACCGCGGGGCCGGCCAAGCCCATCGACAGCTACCCCACCTATCTGGACGGCACCGGCCTGGGCACGCACAGCAACGGTCAGATCGCCGCCGCCGACGGGAGACCAACCCGGACTCCTGGGCCGCCGGTGCGCAGAACGGCGGGATGGCGGGCAGCGGCTACGTCACCTATGCGTACGCCATCTGCAGCGGGGATGACATCGACGTCAGCGGCGTGACCGTGACGGTGCGCTATGACGAGACAACCGGCCCGACCACGGTCGGCGCGCCGCAGAAGACCACCGTCGGATGCGAGCAAGGCGACGGGACGCTGATCAGTGGCGGCGCCGGTATCAGCGGTGGCGACATCACGGCCTCCGCTTTCAATGCGCCGGGAGCACAGGGTGACCACCTGAACGGCAGCTACCCCAGCGACTCGAGCGGGAACCCGCTCACCACCTCGCCGGCGTACTGGACGTCCACCACGCACACCGGAGGAAACGGCTCGACGAGCGCCACCAGGTCCCATGTCTGGGCGCTGTGCATGACCGGCAACTGACCGACGCGCGCAGCGCAATGGTCACGTAACGCAGGGGAACAGCACGACCCCGGCAGGTGGGTGCGGCGCTCGGCGCACGGCCCGCCTGCCGGGCTACCTCAGGTACGGGATCTACTGCGCACAGTTTCCCCTAACGCTCTCCTTCCGCAGATGCGGGTGATTACGCCGATAGTTCTGGTTTTTGCGGCTCCGCAAGTAGTACGGTGCTGTCCGCTCAGACAGGTGACGATCCGCGACCACGGGTGCTCGCCTGATGTCTCCGGTACCGCGTCACCACTCGGCTGGGCCGCACGTCAGGAGCGGGGAGTCACCGCGCCTGTAGACCAACCAGATGATTTCGGGGGGCAGGCACGATGCCACGTGAAGACCGGGCCACGGGCCGGGGCCGGCGACAACTGAGACCTGGGCGATCCCGGGGAGTGGCCGTCGCGCTGTCCACACTCGCGCTGGCCCTCGCCGCGGCGGCGCCCGCCGTCGTGGCACCGGCCGCAGCCGCCGCGGCGGAACCGCAGGAACCGGTGATCCGCGTCACCGCCGCCGACGTTCCCGTCCCGGTTACGCCGTCGGGCTCCGCGACTGCGGTGACCTGGTGCCCGACGGGCAGCGTGCTGCTCGGCGGGGGTGTACGGGCCAGCGGGATCAACGTCACCGACCCCGTCCCCCCCATCAACGGGCTGCGCGCGAAGGGGACCTTCCCCAGCCACGCGGACGGGACCCAGATCAATGACCAGACGGGGGAGATCCCCGAGTACTGGGCCGGTGTGGGCGACTTCTTCGGGCAGCCCGAAGACGGCGCCAGGGTCTCCAGTTTCGCGGTGTGTGTCTCGGGAGCGACGTTGCTCGGCCAACTGGCGGTCCGCGCACAACTCGCGATCGGCCCGAGAGAGGCCGGCATCGTCCAGACGACGGCCGCGTGTCCCGGCGGGACCGTGGCGGTGAGTGGCGGCGGGCTGGCGCTGTCCGGGTCGGTGGCCGGCCTGAAGACGGTGAGCAGTTTTCCCAGCGACGCTGCGGGGAACCCGCTCCCGGACGGAGCGACGGACCCTCGGTACTGGACCGCCGTGGTGGTCGGCAGCGGGCCGGCTCCGGCGAACACGCGGACCATGGCGAGCGTCATGTGCGCCAAGCCCGCCGACATCGATATCAGGGTGGTTCGCAAGGACGGTCTCGGCCCGCAGGTCAGCAACGGTCAGGTGATCTCCACCGCGAGCTGCCCGGCGGATCTGGCTCTGCTGGGCGGCGGGGAGCACCTGCAAAGGGGCGCGGGTGGGGCGTATGCGGCCGACGCGTATGTGCGTGGCAGCTACCCCAGTGACCCGGCGGGTGTTCCCGCCGGCAACGGGTCGACCAATCCCTCCTCGTGGAGTTCACTCATCGCGGCGGGTGGGTCCGGCGGGACGGGCGATCAGGTCACAAGCACCTTCGCGCTGTGCGCCGACTTCGACCATGACACGTCGACCTCGCTGGCGACGAACACCACGAGCCCGCTGTTCGGGCGGCCCGTCGAACTGACGGCCTCGGTGCTGCCGGCCCTGCGCACTGTCGGCAGCCCGACCGGAACCGTCACCTTCTCGGACGGGACGGCCCCCCTGGCGACCGTTGCGCTGACTGCCGCGGGGAACGCCGTCTTCCGTACTTCCGGCCTGCAGCCCGGAACCCACCAGATCACGGCGAGCTACAGCGGAGGCCCGACCTTCCACCCCAGCTCCACGGCACCAACGGCGATCACGGTCGGTTTCAGTGAGCCGTGCCTCACCACCGTGCACAAGAGCACCCTGACGGTGCGGCCCGAGCAGGCCCTCTGCATCGGCCCCGGCGGCCAGCAGAAGGGTGCGGTGAATGTCGAACCGGGCGGCGCGTTGGCGGTGACCGGCGCTGAGATCGTCGGGACGGTCTCCAGTAGCGGCGCCTCCGCGTTCACGCTGTGCCAAAGCTCGGTGAGCGGCGGTGTCACGGTCCAGGCCGGCACCGGCCTCGTCCTGATCGGCTCGGATCATCTGCCCTGTGCGGGTAACACGATCAAGGGCGCCCTGAACGTGACCGGTAATACCGGAGGCGTACAGATCATCGGCAACACGACCGGTGGATCGCTGACGGTCAAGGACAACGGCGGTAACGGCCCGGACCCCGAGAATCCCGTCCCCGCGGTGACCACGAACCAGGTCGGTGGCTCCCTGAGCTGCAGCGGGAACACTCCCACCCTGCGGCAGACGGCCAACACCGCCCACGGCTCCCGATCCGGACAGTGCAAATGAGAATCGACGGCAACCCGGCCCCGCGCCGACCGTTGCCGCGGCTGAACACCGACAACCAGGTGATTGCGGGGGGCTCGCACGATGCCAGGTAAGGGCCGGGCCGAGGGCCGGGGTCGACGAAAACTGACACCTGGGCGATCGCGGGTGGTGGTCGCCGCGCTGACCCCACTCGCGCTGGCCCTCGCCGCGGCGGCGCCCGCCGTCGTGGCACCGGCCGCGGCCGCGGCGGCGGAACCGCAGCAGCCGGTGATCCATGTGACCAGCGTCGATGTTCCCGTGCCGTCCGCCGCGGCGGGGGCGAACACGACGGCGGTGACATCGTGCCCGGCGGGCAGCGTGCTGGTCAGCGGAGGCATGTGGGGCAGCAAGATCGATGCCACCGACCCCATCCCCCCCATCAACGGGCTGCGCGCGAAGGGGAGCTTCCCCAGCGACGCGAACGGGATCAGCAGCACCGACGGCGCGCAGAACCCCGAGCACTGGGCGGCCGTCGGCAACTTCGGCGGGCAGACCGAAGACGGTGACAAGATCACCAGCTTCGCGGTGTGCGCCGAGGGAGCGAACCTCGACCACCGGGTGGTCGCCGTGACCGCCGTCCCCGGCCCGGTCCGGGCCGGCCTCGCCTACGCCACCGCCGCGTGTCCCGACGGGACCGTCGTCGTGGGCGGCAGCGCGTACACGCCTCCCCCGCAGTCACCCAGCCTGAAAGCGCTGGGCAGCTTCCCCAGCGACGCCCAGGGCAACCCGCTCCCGGACGGAGCGATCAACCCCCGGTACTGGACCGCCATGGGTCTCATCAACGGGCAGTCGGACGGGACCGCGCAGACCATTGCGTGGGCCATCTGCGCCGAACCCGGTGAGACGGAGATCAGGGTGGCCCGGACGGACGGTCTCGGCCCGCAGGAAGGCAGCGGATACGCGATCCTCACCGCGAGCTGCCCGACGGACCTCACCCTGCTGGGGGGCGGAGAAGGCGTACAGAGGGGCGTCACAGCCGGGCCGCCGGCCGCCGGTACCCACCTCCGTGGCAACTATCCCAGCGACGCGGTCGGTGATCCGGTCGTCAACGGGACGACCAACCCGTCGTCCTGGAGCGCGATCATCGCGGCTGGCGGGGGAGCCGGAACGGGCGACCAGGTCGCGAGCGCGTACGCACTGTGTGCCGACTTCGACCACGACTCGTCGGTCTCGCTGACCCCGAGCACCACGAGCCCGCTGTTCGGGCGGCCCGTCGAACTGACGGCCACGGTGTCACCGGTCGTGCCCGGCGCCGGCACCCCGACCGGTTCCGTCACCTTCTTCGACGGGACGATCCCCGTGGCGACCGTCCCGCTGACCATGGGCACGGCCACCTTGCGCACCACCAACCTGCAGCCCGGAGCCCGCGAGATCACGGCCCGCTACAGCGGCGGTCCGACCTTCAAACCCAGCGCGACCCCGACACCGGCCACGATCACGGTCGGCTTCAGCCAGCCCTGCATCACCACCGTGCACAAGGGTGCCATCACCGTGACGGCCGAGCAGTCCCTGTGCCTCGGGGCCGGCGGCCGGCAGCAGGGCGCGATCACGGTACAGCCCGGCGGCGCACTGGCCGTGACCGGAGCCGAGATCGCCGGGACGGTCTCCATCAACCAGGCCGCCGCGTTCAGCCTGTGCCAGACGTCGGTGAACGGAGCCATCACGGTGCAGGGCAGCACCGGCCTCGTCCTGATCGGCTCGGACTACCTGCCCTGCACGGGCAGCACCGTCAAGGGCACCCTGACCGTGAACACCAACACCGGTGGGCTGTCGGTCAGCGGCACCACGATCAGCGGGCCGCTCACGGTCAAGAACAACAGCGGTGACGGACCGGACCCCGCCGACCCCGTCCCCGCCGTCACCGCGAACACCATCGGCGGCGGGCTGAGCTGCACCGGAAACATTCCCACCGTGCGGGAGAGGGGCAACACCGTCAACGGCGTCCGATCGGGACAGTGCCGATAGATTCCGTCAGGCGGGCTGGTCGGCGGTTCCAGGGCTGACAGCCCATCGCGCCAGATCAGTCGGTGACACGGACGGACGAACCGGGGCCCGGCTGCTTCCAGGACGTTCGGGAGGCAGCCGGGCCCCGCCGCCGCGCGGGCCCGACCGCGATCTCGCTGCCGAGACCGGGCGAGGTGCTCGCCGGCTTCGATGTCGAGCAGGCCCCGAGAGGGTCGCCGTCCGGGCCTGGCTCGTCGAGCGCGACGGGTGGTCCAAGGATGTTCTGATGTCCCGCCAAGGCTTGTTTAGGACGGCGGCGCTTCGATGGTCGGAGTCGACTGGAGCCGGGTCCTTCGGGAGGGCGTCTGATGAGTTGGCGGGACCGGTTGTTGCTGCGCCGGTACGGCCAGGGCCGTTCGAAGAGCCGGGCCACACTGCTCGATCGGGAGGCCAGCCCCACGGACCTCGCCGACCTGCGGGCCTTCGTCGCGGAGCGGACCGGGGTGGAGTTCTACGTCGAGCCGGAGACAACCGCGACCGACACGACGGTTGTCGCGGTGGACCGGGACGGCGACTGGATCCGCCGGCGGGTCGGGACGCCGACCGTCGCCGCCAAGCTGGCACGGTCGGTGGGCGTGCCCGTGTACGACGCCGCGGTACTCGGCTATCCGCGGCGGATGCGGGAATGGAACCGGAACCACGGACGGTGACCCCGCGGCCCGTCGACTGGCAGGCCGGTCGGCGGCCCCGGGCCGTCGGGTGCGTCCGATCGTGGCGGGGAGGCCCACCTATGCCAGGCTGGCCCGTTTCCTGGGCGAAGGAATCGGCCGGTTGGTGCGGTAATGAGGCGAACGGCTGGTGGGGGCCCTGCGGGTCGCCCACCGTGACCAGCCGTGTCGGATCTCACCGCACGGAAGGCGTCCCCAATAGTGATCTTTATTGTGCTGGCGTTTCCCTTCGCCCTCATGTTGATGATGTTGGCGATGCACGCGATCGAGCTTCACCTGGACGCGCCGTCGACACCGGCCCTCACCCCGGCACGCCGCCGGGCGGTGGTCGCCGCGGCGAGGTCGGCACCGCTGCCGCTGCCCGCGCTCGCCCCCGCGCGGCCGTCGCTCCCCGCACCGATCGCCACGACGATCCCCGGTCTGCACGCGCTGCCCCCGCTGCCGGTGCTGCCCGCGCTGCCCGCCCCGCGCTCGGCGACCGCAGCGGCCCCGGCAACGGCCACGACCACGACCACCGTGCCGGCGAGCGCGGCAACCACCGCGACCGTGCCGATGGTCATCGCGACCGTGGCGGCCGGGGCACCCGTCACCGGGTAGTACGGCGGCCAGCGGGTCGCCGCCGCCGACGCCGGCGGACCCGCTCCTCCTCCGTCACAGCATGCTCTCCATGGTCCGCTCCGCGTCCCGGACCCGGACCTCCCCGGACATCAGCTTCGGCGACAGCGCGTCCCGCAGCCGGGCCAGCGCCGCCGACTCCGCGTGCGCCGCCTCACCGCGCGCGTCCAGCGCCGCCAGCTCGGCGCCGATCCCGGCACACCGCTCGGCCGCCGGCACCACGATGACCAGGTCGTTCAGCTTGGCCCTGCTCAGCTCGGTCTGGCCGGTGCTGCCCTCGCCCAGCAAGGTGATCCTCGGCTGCGCGGCCAGCAGGGCGAACGCCCCGCACACCGGGTCCAACCGGTCCGGCGCGAACCGGACGACGGTGACATGCGAGTCGACGGTCGCCCGCGTCGCATGCACCCACCTCGCCACCCGGCCCAGGGTGCCGGTGCCCGTCGAGTTGACCAGGACGTCGTCCGCCCGCAGCCGCTTCGCGGCGGGGACCGCGGCCGGCTCCGTCCCGCGGGACGGAGCGAGGTCGACCCGGCCGGCGCGCACGCACTTCTGGTTGAGCACGACGAGGGCGGCGTCGTCCGCCGTGTACCGGGGTGTGATCCCCCGGGTCAGCGTCTCGACCAGGTCACCGAGCCTGAGCTCCCGGCGGCCCGGCCCGCGCGTCGCCGCCGCGTACCGGGCCTCGGCGAGCTCGCGGGCGGTCGCGGCGAGACGCCGATTCAGCGCGATCTTGTCGTCGAGGGCGCCCAGCACCGCCGCGATCGCCCGCTGCTCGGGATGCTCCGGCGCGCGCAGCTCGACGGCGGCGATGTAGTTGCGGTTGAGTGACGGCTGCGCGCTCCCCGAGTTGAACCGGGCGAAGTCGATCGTCCGTAGCAGGAAGTAGAGAAAACGCGGATCGTTGCCCTGGAAGTCCTCGACGAACAGCACGGTGTTCAACGGCCAGTAGTCAGACGGCACGTACGTCACCGTGCCGATTGACGAACCGCTGCGCCCGAGAGTGATCCCAGGCCCGGCGATCGGCCCCCGGTCGTGCCACCCGCTGACCCCGGCGGAACCGACCACCGGAAAACGACCGGCCCGGCGTTCCGGCGCCGGCAGGTCGAATCCCCGCCGCAGCCGAACCAGGTCAGCGAGGGAGATGCGCCGCCATTCAGGCATCGAGGCGCTCCAGTTGGCTGCGAACTTCCTTTTCCAGCCGAGCGGACTCTTCGAAGTGGACGAAGAGTTCCTTGGCGAGGCGCTCGATCCTCTCGGCCACCGGCTCGTCGTTGGAGATGTCGGCTTCGGCGGCGCCTACGTAGCGGCCCGGGGTCAGGACGTGGTCGTGGGTGCGGATCTCCTCGGTGGAGGCCGAATAGCAGAAGCCGGGAATGTTCTCGTAGGCCAGGCCCTTGTCGCGGGCCGACTCCGCGCCACGCCAGGCGCGGTAGGTGTCGGTGATCTTCTCAAGGTCACCGTCGGTGAGGACGCGCTCGGTGCGGTCGATCATCGAACCCATGTCGCGGGCGTCGATGAACAGCGTCTCGCCGCGCCGTCCGGTGAGCCGGCGGGTGCCCAGCTGGCCCTTGTCCTTCGCGAGGAACCACAGGCAGGCGGGGATCTGGGTGGTGCGGAACAGCTGCGGCGGCAGCGCGATCATGCAGGCCACCAGGTCCGCCTCGACCAGCGCGGCGCGGATCTCGCCCTCGCCGGACTGTTTCGACGACATCGAGCCGTTCGCCATCACCACGCCGGCGGTCCCGCGGGAGCCCAGTTTGGCGATGATGTGCTGCAGCCAGGCGAAGTTCGCGTTGCCGGTCGGCGGGGTCCCGTACCGCCAGCGCTGGTCGTCGACGGCGCGTGCCCAGTCGGACATGTTGAAGGGCGGGTTCGCCAGGATGAAGTCGGCCCGCAGGTCCGGATGCCGGTCGTTGCGGAGGGTGTCGTCCCACCGGGCGCTCAGATCACCGGTGATCCCGTGGATGGCGAGGTTCATCTTCGCCAGCCGCCAGGTCCGTTCGTTCGACTCCTGGCCGTAGACGGCGATGTCGCCGGAGTGGGTGAGCCCTCGGTGCGCGACGACGAACTTCTCCGCCTGGACGAACATGCCGCCCGAACCGCAGCACGGGTCGTACACCCGGCCCTCGTAGGGTTCCAGCACATCGACAAGCAACCGCACCACGCTGGCCGGGGTGTAGAACTCACCGCCGCGCCTGCCCTCGGCGCGGGCGAACCTCTCCAGAAAATACTCGTACACCTCCCCCAGCACGTCCCGCGCCGGCCGGGTCGCCGCTTCCGTCGGAACTCCGGTGACGGATTCACCGAAAAGCGCACCGTCCTCGCCGGCAGGCGTGGACGCGGGCCGCGCGGTCGACCGGTGGCCGGTGAAGCGGGCGTCACCGAGCAGGTCGACGAGCTCGCCGAGCCGGTGCTGGTCGACGCCCTCTCCGTTGAAGATCTGTGGGAGGACACCGGTGAGCGCCGGGTTCGTCCTCATCACGGCCTCCATCGCCGCGTTCAGCAGTTCCCCGATACCGGCGCTTCTCGCGTTCGCCGCGATGTGCTCCCACCGGGCCTGCCCCGGCACCCAGAACACACCCTGCCCGGCGTACTCGGCCACGTCCTCAAGGAACTCCTCGACCCGGGACTCGTCGATCCCGTCGGCGAGTGCATCCCGCCGGATCCGCTCGCGCCGCTCGGCGAACGCGTCCGAGACGTACTTGAGGAAGATCAGGCCGAGGACGAAGTCCTTGTACTGGGCGGCGTCCATCGAGCCACGCAGCTTGTCGGCCGTCTTCCACAGCGTCTCGCGCAACTGGGCCATGGTGGGCGGTCCGGCCTGAGCGGACTTCTTCCGTGGGGGCATGGATCTCCTCGCGATCGTGGAACAGGTCGTTCAGAGGATCGGGCTCGGGGCGTCGATCAGGGTAAGCGTGCCGTCGGTCAGCCCGTCGACGGCGGTGCGGCATGGTTCGCCGTCCCGGCGCGGACCGCGGCGGCCACCGTCCGGGCGGCCACCGTCCGGGCGGCCGCCGCGACGTCCGGGTCGAGGCCCTCGCCGGCGGAGAAGTCGCGGCCGGAGATCGCGTAGATCACGACGTGGCTCGGCGGCGTCGATGATCCAGACCGCGTCGGCCCCTTCCCACGCGAGGAGCAGGCTCGTCGGTTCGCCCTCGGATTCGGGCACGTCCACTCCGCCGGGGAACACCGGCACGGGACGCCACCGAGCGGCTCGTCGCCGAGACGTTCGGACGACGGGGACTCAGGGCACGAGGAGGACGTGAGGTGCTCCTCGACGCGGAGCGCTCCCTAAGCCGCCGGTCGCGGCCCGGTCAGGGATGTCGCTCGGTGGATGGGCGGTGTGAGGTGCTTTTTCGTGATCGCATGGACGCGGGCCGGCAGCTCGGCCGGAGGCTGACGTATCTACGCGGGCAGGACGTCGTGGTTGTCGGGCTCCCCCGCGGCGGTGTTCCCGTCGCCTACCAGATCGCGCAGGCGCTGGGTGCCCCGCTGGACGTCATTCTGGTCCGCAAGCTCGGCGTCCCCTTCCAGCCCGAGCTCGCGATGGGCGCCATCGCCGAAGGGGACGTGCGGGTCGTCAACGCCGAGACGCGGCTGCTGGCCGACATCGGCCCGGACGAGCTGGCCGCGGTCGAGGCCCACGAACGGCTGGAGCTGGACCGCCGGATCCGCCGGTTCCGGGGCGCCCGGCCACGCGTTCCGCTCGCCGGCCGCACCGTGGTCGTGGTGGACGACGGGATCGCCACCGGGGCGACCGCGTCCGCCGCCTGCCAGGCGGTCCGCGCCGCCGGCGCCGCCCGGGTCGTGCTGGCCGCTCCCGTGGCGCCACCGGACCGGATCGGCTGGCTGCGCCGGGACGCCGACGAGGTCGTGTGCCTGCACACGCCGGAGCGGTTCTTCGCCATCGGCATGTTCTACGCCGACTTCGCCCAGACACCCGACGACGAGGTGACGGACCTGCTGCGCAGGGCGGCGGTCGCCGTGCCGCCGGTACCGGTGGCCGCGCCGCACGGGGCGCACGGGGCGGCGGCGCCGGACGCGGTGCCCGACCCACCAGGGCGCGATCCCGACCCACCGGGCCGCGAGGTGGAGGTCGACATTCCCGCCGTCCCGGTCCGGCTGGCCGGGCATCTCATGGTTCCGGAGGGGGCCGACGGCCTGGTCGTCTTCGTCCACGGCAGCGGCAGCGGCCGACACAGCCCCCGCAACCGGTACGTGGCCGAGGTCCTGGGCGCCGCCGGGCTCGCCACCCTGCTGTTCGACCTGCTCACCCCCGCCGAGGAGGTCGACCGGGCCAACGTGTTCGACATCGGCCTGCTCGCCCACCGCCTCGTGGACGTCACCGGCTGGCTGCGCGGCCAGCCGAGCGTGTCCCACCTCCCGGTCGGCTACTTCGGGGCCAGCACCGGAGCCGCCGCCGCGCTGTGGGCCGCGGCCGAACCGGGGTCCCGCGTCGCCGCCGTCGTCTCCCGCGGCGGGCGGCCCGACCTGGCCGCGTCGAGACTGGCCGCGGTGGCGGCCCCGACCCTGCTCGTCGTGGGCGAACACGATGATCTCGTCCTCGACCTCAACCGGCAGGCCCAGGCCCGCCTGCGGTGCGAGAACCGGCTGGCGGTGGTCCCGCGGGCCACCCACCTGTTCACCGAACCCGGTGCGCTGGAGGCGGTGGCCGTGCTCGCCCGTGACTGGTTCGCCCACCACCTGGCCCTGGTCACGCACCGCGGCTGACCCCGGTAGGACGAGCCTCGCCGGCCTCACGCACGCCTTTCGCCGATCACGACGGCGTCGCCGACGCCCAGCCGAGGTGGGGGGCGACGGTTTCGGCGATGTCCTCGAGGAGGCGGAGGTTCTCCCGCAGGCCGAAGGCGGGAGGCAGGAAGGCGATGAGTTCGTCGCCGAGCGCGACGCTCGGGTCGGCGAGCAGCTGGTCGACGACGGCGGACGGGTCACCGTGGTGCACGGGGCTCATCGTGAACCGGGCGGGCGGGGCCGCCACGGGGGTCAGGGCGCCCCGCGGGCGTGAGGCCGCCGGCCCCTGGGTGCGCCGCTCCTCGTCGTAGGCCGCGTAGACGCGGGCGAGCTCCGGGGACGTGGCGGGCAGCACGGAGCGCGCGACGGCGGCCCGCGCCGGGGTGGTTCCGGTGTAGGCGGCGCGGTAGGCCTCGATGGCGCGGGCCAGCTCGGCGCCGTAGTCGTCGATCTGGCCGTGCAGGATGGTGCTGAGCAGCAGGCGCAGGCCCTGGCGGCCGACCCGTTCGGCGGAGGCCACCGAGCCGCCGCCGTACCAGACCCGGTCCGGCAGGGTGGGGCTGGTCGGGCGGACGAACAGCTCGGTGCCCGCGGCGACGAGCCCGGCGGGGTCGGTCACCTCGCCGAGCTTCTCGCCGCGGATGCCCCGCAGGAACGTCGCGAGGCGGGCCTGGGACTGGTCCCGCCCGTCGTTCGGCTCCTGGCCGAAGATGTGGTCGTAGCCGCCCTGGCCGGTGCCGAGGCCGAGCTGCAGACGTCCGCCGCTGAGCAGGTCGGCGGTGCCGGCGGCCTCGGCGAGCAGCACGGGATCCTCGTAGCGGGCGCCGATGATGGCGGTGCCGAGGCCGATGCGCTCGGTGTGCTGTGCGACAGCGGCGTGGAACACCATCGGCGACGCGAGGTAGTTGTCGAAGTGACGCTGGTAGACCCACCCGGTGTCGTAGCCGAGCTGTTCGGCCACCCGGAACAGCTCGATGCCGTCCCGCAGCCCCTCGGCGGCGTGCCCGGCCGGGAAGGCGATGCGGGAGTTGAAGCCGAGCCGGAGCCGGCGCGTCTCCCCCGCGGCCGTGGCGGCGGTGTGCCCGGCGGCGATGGTGTCGTTGACGGCGGTGTCGTTGACGGCGGTGTGGCTGGCGGCGGTGTGGTTGGCGGTGGAGGTCGTCACGGGGTGCTCCCGTCGTTGTGGTGGAGGAGGGTCTGGTGGCGCTCGTCGCCGCCGGCGGTGTGCTCGACCCAGGCGGCGTGCAGCCGGGCGTAGTGGCCGGGGACACCGACGAGCTCGTCGTGACGCCCGCTCTGGACGAGGCGCCCGTGGTCGAAGACGAGGACGCGGTCGGCGCGCTCGGCCGTCACCATGCGGTGCGCGATCGAGACCGTGGTGCGCCCGACGGTGAGCGCGCCGAGCGCGTGCTGCACCCGGACGTCGGTGGCGGGGTCGACGCCGCTGGTCGCCTCGTCGAGGACGAGCAGGTCGGGGTCGACCAGGGCGGTGCGGGCGAGGGCGACGAGCTGACGCTCACCGGCGGAGAGCCGGTCGCCGCGGGTGCCGACGCGGGTGTCGAGGCCGTCGGGCAGGGTGGCGATCCACGGCCGCAGGCCGAGCGAGTCGATGATCTCGTCGAGCGCCCCGGCGTCGCCGCGGACCCCGGCGAGGATGTTGTCGGCGATCGTGGCGTCGAACAGGAACGGGTCCTGCGGGACGACCGCGACCCGGCGCTGGAACGACAGGTCCGACACCTGCCCGGCCGGCAGGCCGCCGAGCAGGACACGGCCGTGGCGTGGGGTGATCTGCCTGGTCAGCAGTCGGGCGAACGTGCTCTTGCCCGAACCGGTCTCGCCGACGACGGCGACATGCTCGCCCGCGGCGATGCCGACGGTCAGCTCCCGCAGCACGAGCGGGCCGTCCCCGTAGGCGGCGGCGACGTCGCGCAGGTCGACGGCGACCGGCCCGGCGGGCAGCTCGCGGGCGTCCCCGCCCTCGACCACCCCGGACGGGGTGGCGAGGATCTCCAGCGCGCGGCGCCAGCCCACGACGGCGTTCTGGGCCTCGCCGAGCATCTGGACCAGCATCTGCAGCGGCCGGACGAAGAAGGTGACGAGCAGGAGCATCGCCACCAGCTCACCGGCCGACAGGTGCAGCGTCGGCTCCCATCGGGTGTGGGCGGTCGACCAGCGGATCCCCGCGACGATCACCACCACGGTGACGAACGAGATGGCGATCTCGCCGAAGGCGGTGTTGAAGTGCAGCGGGACGAGGGTCCGGCGCTGCGCCGACGCCGTGTGCTCGACGGCGTCGGAGACCAGGGCGCGGCTGCGGGCCTCGGTGCCGGTCGAGCGGATGACGCCGATCCCGGTGACGGCCTCGCCCACGGTGGACTGCAGGGCGGACACGCTCTCTCGGACGACGGTGAACCGGCGCGCGACCAGCGTCTGCACGCGGCGCATCGCGACGAACAGCAGCACCGCCGTCGCCAGCACGGGCACCGCCAGCTGCCAGGAGTACACCGCGATCAGCACACCGGCGATGATCATCTGGGTGACGTTGACGAGCAGCGTGACGCCGCCGTTCTGCACGAACATCGTGACGGCGTCGACGTCGCCGGTGAGCCGGCTGACGAGGTCGGCGCCGCCGGTGCGCGCGAACGTCTCCGCGGCCATCTCGTGGATGCGCGCGACGCCGGCCGCGCGCAGCTCGGCGAGCGCGGCCTCGGTGCGCCGGTAGATCCGGCGGTTCAGCCACCAGGAGGCGAGGACCGCCGTGACGGTCGCCGCGGCACCGGCACCGGCGGCCCGGGCCACCACACCGGCGGTCCCCTCGTGCGGTTCGAGCAGCCCGTGGTCCAGGGCGTACTGGACGGTCAGCGGTGTCACGATCCGGCCGCCGCCGGCGACGAACGCCAGCAGCAGGGTGAACGGCAGGCCGGCGGTGAGGACGGGGGTGGTGGCGGCGATCAGCCGGCCCAGTTCCCGGGCCCGGGCGCGTCCGAGGTCGGCGAGGCCGCTGTCACTCATCGTCCACGCCCGCCGCGTCCGTCTCCGCGCCGTGGGCGCCGTGGGCACTGTTCGCGCCGTAGGCGCCGAGGATCCGGCGGTAGTCGGGTTCGGTGCCCAGCAGCTCCCGGTGGGTGCCGACGGCGACGAGCCGCCCGGCGCGCAGGAACGCGACCCGGTCGGCGACCGCCACCGAACTGGGACGTCCGCCGACGATCAGCACCGTCGTCCGCCCGCGCAACTCGGCCAGCCCGCCCAGCACCCGGCGTTCCACCGCGGGGTCGAGGGCCGAGGTCGCGTCGTCGAGGAGCAGCACGCCGGGTTCGCGCAGCAGCGCGCGGGCCAGGCACAGCCGCTGCCGCTGGCCGCCGGAGAGCCGGGCGCCGCGCTCACCGACCCGGGTGTCGAGGCCGTCGGGCAGGTCGCGGACGACGTCGTCGGCGCCGGCGGCGGCCAGCGCCCGCCAGATCTCGCCGGAGGTGTAGGGACGCCGTTCTCGGGGATGGCCATCGAGCTGCAGGTTGGCGTGGACGCTGCCGTTGAACAGCCAGGGGGTCTGCCCGACGACGGCCAGCCGGGCGGAGATCTCCCCGCGGGCGAGGTCGGTGGCGTGGACCCCGCCGATCTCGACGACGCCGTCGGTGGGGTCGTCCTGGCGGCTGAGCAGCTCGACCAGGGTCGTCTTGCCCGAGCCGGTCGGCCCGACGAGGGCGACGATCTCGCCGGGGCGCACCTCCAGGTCGACGGCCGCGAGAATGCGCGTCCCGCCGCGGACGAGCCCGACGCCCCGCGCCCGCAACCCCAGCCCCAGCCCCAGCACGGGCACGGGCACGGGCACGGGCACGGGCACGGGCACGGGCACGGGCACGGGCACGGGCACGGGCGGAGCGTTGACCTGCCGTTCCGATGCGCGCGGAGCCGGTGCGCGCGGGTCGGCAACGGCGTCGCCGGTCAGGGCGCGGTCTCCGTACGCGGTGGTCTCGGCGGCCTCGAGCACGGCGGCGACGCGGGTACGGCCGGCCGCCGAGACCGGCAGCATCCCCAGGAAGCGGCCGATCACGTTGAGCGGGATGGAGATGGTGAGCAGCAGGTAGACGACCTCGACGAGCACGCCGACGTTGAGGTCGCCGGTCTCGACCCGGCGCGAGCCGACGACGAGGACGGCCAGGACCGCGACGGTCGGCAGCACTTCCAGTACCGGGTCGAACACCGAGCTCAGATCGCCGGCCGCGGTGTTGGCCGCGCGCAGCCGCAGCGCCGCGGCACCGACCCGGGCCCGCTCGCGGCCGGCGATGCCGAGGGTCCGGACGACCTGGCCGCCTTCGATGCTCTCCAGGGCGAGCGCGCCGAACTCGCCCCGGCTGTCCTGCACCGCCCGGGCGCGCGGGCTGAGCAGACGCTGGTAGAGCAGGTTCAGGCCGAGGACGGAACCGATGAGGCCGACCCCGACCAGCCCGAGCGCGGTGTCGTGCCCGAAGAGCTGGACGATCGCGACGACCAGCATGACGACCATGCCGAGCGCGAAGTAGAAGAACGTCATCGGGAACCACAGCGCGTCCACGTCGGACACCGCGGTGGCCAGCAGCCGTCCGGGCGGGTGCCGGCGGTGCCAGGCCAGGTCGAGGTCGAGATACCGGCCGACCACGGAGCGGCGGACCCGCGCCTGCGAGCCGTACTGTACGTACCCGGTCGCGATGCCACGGATGACGATGGTCATCCAGCGCAGCGTGGAGACGCCGAGGATCGCGCCCACGGCGATCCACCAGGCGGCGCGGCCGACATGGCCGCCGGCGAGGGCCGGGACGATCAGCTCGTCGGTGGCCCAGCCGATGGCGGCCGCGCCCAGGATCATGGTGGTCCCGTTGACGATGCCGACGACGGTGGCGATCAGGGCCGGCCGCGGGTGGGCGAGCGAGCCGTCCAGCATCGTGCGCAGCCCCGGCCACAGCGTCGCCCCGCCGCGCGCTTCCCCGTCCAGATTCCTACGTATGTTCACCAGAATGGTGAAGAATGGCGGCGTCGTCCAGCGCGCGCCCGAGATCGAACCAATCACGAATTGAGATAGATCGGCGCCCGACGGACCTCGAACCCGCCCGACCCGACCTCAGGCCCGCGGGCAGCCCGTCAGGATGTGCCGTGCGTCACAGCACATCAGTCCGGATACCGCCTGGTCGCGACACCCGGCCCCGGCCGGGTGTCGACGCCGGTCCCCCGCCGCCCGGCCGGGGCCCATCAATCTCGAGGCACCCGCGGTCGTCGCGGCGGTCACCGCCGTCGCGGCGCCGACGAACCGCGCCGGGGATGGTTGGCACGGCCTTTCGGGGACCAGGAAGGGGCCACATGCCCAGCGTGTGCGCACCGTCAGATCGCACGACAGCCCAAGACGGAAACAGCAGGCCGCCCAGGACGACACGGCCGAGGTTGCCTGGCCACAAAGCAGCGCCGCCTTCGCGGCCCGAAACTCAATTCGCGCCGCCATCCGACTCGCACACGATATGAAACCAGGCCGTCACAAACCGTTGGACGTTTGACGGAGCGCCGGTCAAGACCAGATTGCACCCTGAGGAGGTGAGCACCGCAGGGATCCGACCGGCACGATCGACGGTCACTTGCCGTTGACGGCCAGATGGGTATTCTGGGCACGGCCGTATGGGGGTGGACAGGTGCGACCTGTGGTCGACGCGACGCTGCAAGTCTCGCCCGTGAGGGCATCCGAGCAAGGAACCCGGCGCCCTTACCTTGGCCCGGAAAGAGGACCACCACGCTTCTCCGCCCGCCCGACGCCAACCACGACATATGTCGTGGTCCCACAGGGACTAATCGCGGACCTGGACGGCCGGCGCCCCCGTTTCCCCACTGACGACGGATGCGATCCACCCCCGGCGACCCGCTAAGGTCGATCGCCGACTCCGTGGTTGAGCGGTGCCTCAGTGGTTGAGCGGTGTCACCACGAGCATGACGAGAAATACCCCGACCAGCGCGGCCGCGAAAAGGAAGGCTCCAGCCGGGAGTCGCCCCCCGAACGGGATTCTGGAGTCCGCTCGCTCCTCGCCCCTCGGCGGTTCGGATCCGTCAATGAATGCTTCGACATCCACGAACGAAGCCTGGCCACCCTCACCACCGCTACGGGAGGACGTGGCGGCCGGCTCTCCGTTTGAGGTTGCTGGTATCTGCACTGCCCTCGTCATCCCGGTCTCCCCCAATTCCCCCCGACCACGCGACCCTGAATTCCAGCCGCGCGGTACCGGTCAATTCTGCCCCAGAGAACTCCCATCGTGCAAGAACAATTACCCTCGGTGAACCCAGATGGAGAGCATTACCCCGCAGCGACTGCCTGCCACTCCCGTGAGCAGGAGCTTCGACACTGGAACCGATCCAGCCCAGCCCAATGACAGTCACCGACAGTACCGGTTGCGCAGCGATCCGGATGCATCCGCTGTCGGGCATGAGCACATCGACCGCGCCTCGTCGTGTTGATGAAGTCACCTTTTCGAGCAAGAGGTGTATGACAAGTGAGCAGGAACGAGCGGAGAGGCTCCTGGACCCGGTTCCAGGACGCCGTCGTCTTCCTTTTCACGGTCGGAACGGGCGCGAGCGCACTGGGCGGCTGGACCGCGGGCACGGCGCAGGTCGTTCTTCGGGTGGTGGCCGGCATCGCGGCCGTCTACCTGATCTATCTGCTCGGCACCTACTACCGGCTCTCCCGCGAGAACGACCTCGTCTCGGCGGAGGAGCTCATCCGGGATATCGAGGACGTCGTCACCCGACAGTCGGCACCCAACGAGGAGTCCGTCCAGGTCAAGATCATAGTTGGCTGCTCGGACGAGGGTGACCGCGTCCAGGAGGAGGTGCGGGTCAGACCGAATCCACAGGTCGTCAACCGGATCATCCGACCGGTCATGCCCTATCACTGGCGACGACCCGATCACCTCCGCGACATCGAGTTCACCTGCGCCGTGGACGAGAGCGACGACGGCCCGGTGCTTGTCCGGCCTCGACCGATGCGGAACCGCGAGTACCTGCAGATATGGTTGATCTTCACCCCGACGTTGACCAAGCCCACCGTATGGCGGTTCCAGTACCGTCCACGCGGCCTGTGGCGGGAGCTTCGCGAGACTGGCCACGACCGTCTCGTCTGGCACGACACGATGCCGTCCGACGGCAGATCCCCCATGGTCGACTTCCGCATCACCTTCGTATTCACGGATTCCGCGTTCAAGCCTCGGGTAAGCGAACGGAACGGATACGGAACGACTTCTTCTCCGACACGTTCGAGTACCGGTGAATGGGTGGTGGACTGGCATGATCCAAATCCGCAGGGAAGGCGCTACGAGTGGGTCATCGCCCGGACTCCGGTAGCCGGGACGAACTAGAACGGAGGAGAAACGATGACGAATGACGGCATCGCGCGCCGGCTGTTTGGAGGCGAAGGGGGGACCTGACGACCCACCAGTCCGGAGCCGCTGGGGGGGAGGTCGACTCAACACGGTCTGAACCTCGGCAGGCGGTCGCGCTCGTCCCAAGGCGTGCTGCCACGCCCCCGCACCCGACCGGCGCGCTGGTGAGTCACCATGGCGGCATGCGAGACACGGCACGGCGGCCTGGTCATTCCCGCGCCGAGGGCGCATGACGCCGGCCGGGCTCCCACCGTCCGGGCGCGCGATCAGCCGCGAGGTGACCGCGGCCGTCGCGGCCGTCACCGCACGGGACCCGGACGCGCTGCGCGAGGCGTGCTCGCGGCTGCGGACCGTCGACGAACTACAGGTTCGCGACGTCCTGCACGGGCTGACCCTGGGGCTGATCGAGCAGGCCTTCCCCGACGGGCTCGACGCGGCCGACCTGCGCGCGCTGCTGGCGGACGTCCTGCGGTCGGCGGCGGCCTGGCTGCCGGGCCTGGACGCCTACCCGGTCGCCGTCGTGCTCACCGGCGTGCTGTCGGTGCACGAGGAGGACGGGCCGCCGGTCGACGCCGAGGTGCTCCCGATCGCCTGCTCGGCGGTGGTCAGCGACCTGATCCGGCGGCTCGGCGTCCCGCTGGACGCCGAACTGGCCCGCGTCTTCGACGAGCTCCGCCGGGCGCAGACGATGGAACTGCCCTGAGGGTCGGCCGTCGGGCGGCGCCGTCCCGTCAGCGCGGTTCGATGATCATCTCCTGCCAGCGGCCGATCTGCTCGGCGGTCGCGCCGTTGGCGGTGAGGTACCCGGCCGGGCCGCCGGGGGCGGCGTCGATCGTGTCGAGCACGCTGGCGATGGCGTTCGGGTCGACGAGGACCGCGCCCCCGATGCCGCGCGGCGCCGACCGGCCCTCGGACAGGTGGCTGTACTCCGGCCGCCGGCTCAATGCGTCCCGGACCCGCTGGATCCGTTGTTCGGTGGCGAGGTAGTCCGCGACGATCGCGGCACGCTCGACACCGGCGGCGGCGAGCAGGACGGCCGTCGTGATGCCGGTGCGGTCCTTGCCCGCGGCGCAGTGCACCAGCGCCGGAGTGCGCTCACCGGAGACGAGGAAGTCCAGGATGCGGACCAGCCCCGGGCCGGCGTTCTTGAGCATCAGCGCGTAGAACCTGGCGTAGTCGCCACTGATCCGGTCCCGCAGCGCCTTCGGGTCGCTGAGCCCGGTGAAGTCCATCAGCGGCTCGTGCAGCCAGGTGATGCCCAGCTGGGGGAACCACTCGGCGGGCCGCGGGCTCTCGAACGGCGCGCGCAGGTCCACGACGCCGCGCAGGCCCACCCTGTCCCGCAGCAGCGCGATGTCGTCGGTGGTCAGACTGTCGAGGTTGTCCCCGCGCAGCAGCACCCCGGGGCGGACGGTCCCCCGGGCCGCGGGTAACCCGCCGACGTCCCGGACGTTGTGGGCGCCGGTGAGCTCGATCCAACGGGGTACTTCCTGCGAGGCGGTCACCGGCTGACACTACGGCGGCCCGGTGAACCGCGAGCAAACGAACTGTCGGGCTGGGGCTTGCGGGCGACCAGCGCGTAGGCGCTGATGTCCTCGTCCGCCCACTGCTGCGGGTCGGTGTCGGGACGCCAGCGGTGCAGCAGCCCCAGGCCCGGCTCGGCCAGTTCCAGGCCGGGCGGGACGAGCGCGGTCACCTCGGCCCGGCTACGGGTCCGGAAGGGGATGCCGCGCTGGTTGTAGACGCCCGCCACCCGCCGGGTCGCCTCGGGCGCGATGTCCCCGGTGCCGTGGCTGATGATCAGAAAGCTGCCGGCGGGCAGCGCGTCGGTGAGCCGCCGCACGATCGCGGCGGGGTCGTCGGCGTCCGGGAAGAAGTGCAGGATCGCGATCAGTGAGAGGGCGACCGGGCGGGTGAGGTCGAGGATGCCGCGCAGCTCGGCGGAGGCCAGGATCGCCTCGGGGTCGCGCAGGTCGGCGTCGAGGTAGGCGGTCCGGCCCGCCGCCGTGCCGGTGAACAGGGCGCGGGCGTGTGCCAGGACGATCGGTACCACCCCTTGGTTACACATGGCGAGAGGTGGTATCCGCATGCCGGAGCGGCCGTGAGCAACGATCGGCGCGCATGTCGGTTCGGTGTTCTGGGCGCGTAGACGACGGTGGCCCGCGGCTCGGGAGATTAGGCGGCGGACGGTCGCCGGACGAGCACGCCCGCGATGAGAGCGGCGACCGCTGGCGGGCAGGCGGGGCCTCCGAAAGCGTCTCGGCTACCCAGCGCGCCACCGCTTCGGCGTCATCACCGTCCGACTTGGCATCGCGGGCGTCCTGCGCCCTGGCCGTGTCGCGGGGCGTCGGTCCGCCGACGTCCGCCGACGTCCGGCACCGTCCCCGCCCGTGTCCGCCGTGCCGGTCCCCGCGGGTGAACAAGGACCAAGCCGCGGCCCAGCAGCTTCAGCGTCGATTCCAAGACCCCGCCACGCCGATCGGCGCGGTGCTGCTGATCGCTGTCCTCGTCTTCGTCCTGCTGATTGCCATCGGACGTCTCAGCGTCGCCACGTCGCCAGAGTCTCGGGTCCGGCTGGGGATGCAGGCGGCTCTCGGGGTGAGCTTCCTCCTCTTCGTCACGCTCGTCAGCGCGACGAAGAGGTTGATCATCCTTGGGCGGCGCGGGAGGTCCCGTTAAGACGTGGCCACGCGGACTGCCAGCGTCGGGCGAGGCAGCCCGGCATGAGGGAGTCCGGCTGGATCAAGGCGCGGTGCGGGCCTGACCGCCTGCGCGGCCGTGCTTGCCGGGCGCGTCGCAACCCGCACCGCACGTCTTAACCACACAACGCCGTTGAGCGTCGACTCGCGAACCAGACGGAGAACTCACAGATCACATCGACGGACGCTCGACGCTGCGAACCGCCTCGATCTACTTGACCCGCGAAATCCTCAAACAGCACTGACCACGCAGGAACCGGACGGCAGCCAGATATCAGTCAGTTGGCTGGGAGGTAGGTGCAGTACAGCTTGCCGTTGAAGACGGCCACGGCCGGGCCAGCCGCCAGCTGGTAGTTGGAAACCGGGTTGTCCGCGGTCCAGCTGGTTCCGTCGAAGGATGCGTACCACAGGTTGGCGTCGTTGCCGCCGCGNTGCACGGAGTACAGCTTGTTGTTGAAGACGGCCAGAGCCGGGCCAGCCGCCGACTGGCTGTTGGGGATGGGGGCGTCCGTGCCCCAGGAAGTTCCGTCAAAGGACAGGTACCGGAGGTTGTTGTCGTTGGCTGGGAGGTAGCTG
>NZ_KB891243.1 GCF_000373365.1 Parafrankia discariae | reverse complement strand
GACCCGGTCCTCGGACGTGAACGTCACCTCCGCGATCTTGCCTGGGGTCATGGCCTGCGCGGAGAGCAGGATCATCTGCGCCCGCCGCCACGTCACCACCGACCCCGACGAACGGCGCACGATCCGCAACAGCCGCTGCCCCTCGTCCGGATCGATCTCCCGGACCCGCACCCGTTCCGCCACACCACAGATCATCAGCCGGACAGCCAGGCCTCTGCGGGACCCGACCCGGCGCGCCCTCACAACGGGCAAACCTTCACGGATGCGGCACTAGTTCGTCGAGACGCTTGCGCACGGCGAGGCTTACCAGCTCGACGACGAAGCGTTCCCCGATCCGGACCTTGGCCGCACAGCGGCCGTTGCGCCCCTGGCAGTAGAGCCGCTTCCCGTTCGCGCCGTTCCCGGTCAGATTGTGCCCACAGGAGGCGCAGTAGACGAAACCGGCCAGCACGCGCCGAACCTTCTCGGCGTTGGTGTTGGTCCGCCGCGATGCGTCGGTCGGGATCGCCCGAATCTGCTCCCAGGTGTCGACATCCAGGATCGCGGGCCACTGTGCTTCGCCCATGACCGCGATGGTTCCCGTGCAGCGGCGGGTGGCGCGGGTCTGGTAGCCGCGCATGCCGATCAACCGCGGGTTGATCATCATCTCCTTGAGTGTGGTCGGGTCCCACGGACGACCGGTCACGGTCGCCACGCCTTCGCGCGTCGAGCTGGCGCGCGATGGCCCCCAACGGTATGCCTGCCAGCACATCGGCAGCGATGCGGCGGAGGACTGCGGCTTCTTCTGGGATGACCGCGTGGAAGTCCCGGATGGGCTTGCCAGCGTGGTCGGTGCCGACGATCGTCCCGTAGCCGAAGGCCCGGCGTCCGCCGTGGTGGCGGCCCTGCTCTGCCCGCTGCTGTGCGGCCCGTGCGACACGCTCCGCTGTGCGCTCGGCCTCTCCCGCGTCGATGGAAAAGATGATGTCTGTCATCATCCGGCCGTCGGCGGAGGTGAAATCCATGGTGTTGCCCCGGACCGGAATCAGCCGGACGTTGCGGGCCTTGAGCAGCTCGATCACGCGCATCCGGTCGGGCCGGTTACGCAGGAAGCGGTTCGACGTCCACGCGATCACCGCGTCGATCTCCCCGGCCTGCGCCATGGCGAGGATGCGTTCGAACTCCGGCCGGTAGTCCTTCGTGGCCGACAGGTCGTTGTCGGTCAGAACGTCGATCAGCTCGACGTCGTCACGCCGCGCGGCAAGATCCCGGATGTCCTCTTTCTGGCGGGTGACGCCGGCTTCCAGCCCTTCACGATCGTCGGAGATGCGGCGGTAGCCGATCGTGCGCAGCTTGCGAACCACCCCAGAACCGTACGCGGCGTCCCGATTGTCCGACCAGAGCGTGATGGTGGGCCTCACGCGGCCACGCTCCCCAGCTCGTGACCGCACTTCGCACAGTGGGAGCGATCGAAGATGCCGGGGATGTGCGGGCAGGGAACGAGCGTCAACCGCTTTCCCGCAGGCCACGCGCGGCAGGTCTTCGCGGAGAGATCGAACGGGAGGTAGTAGACGATGGCCCCGCCATCGTCGAGACGAGAGAGGTAGTCGACCCAGCCCAGCGACGTGGGCACGCCAAGCCGGAGATCGGCAACATCGACCGTGACGGGGGCCTCGTCCTGCGGCGCTGTCTCCCCGGAGGGGGCCTCATCCAGCGCGACACCGTGCGTCCCGCGTCGGTCAGGACGTATGCGAGGATGGTGACGGTGCCGTCGTGAAGGCTCGGGTCTCCCGCTGGCTCCCTGACGACCCAACCGCGACGCTCGATCGCCTCGAAGGTGTTCCAGCGGATGCGGACGGGAGCGCAGTCCCGCTCCCCGTAGTAGCCGTGACCGAAGCTGTCGGCCCGGTAGTACAGAACACCCGCGTGGGCGAAGGTCAGCGCACGGCGCTGAGGGTCCGACAGCCGCGGGGCCTTACTGGTGTGCGCATCCATGGGGTCGACGGGTCGTTGTCGACGTAGAGCACGCGCGCCGCCGGTTCGAACCGCTGGGCGGTCTCGTGCAGGCTCGGGTTGGTGGGGATGCCGGTGCCGATGTCCAGGAACTGGGTCACCCCGGCCGTCGCCGTCACGTGCGCGACCGCCCGGTGCAGGAACGCCCGGTTCTGCCGGGCGTAGAGCCGCAGGTTCGGGAAGGCCGCCAGCGCCTGCTCGGCCGTCTCCCGGTCCGCCGGGAAGTTGTCCTTCCCGCCCAGGTAGTAGTCGTGCATCCGGGCCGAGTGGGGATGTCGGTCCGCGGATCCGGCGGGCTCACGCTGGCGCTGACGAATCTGAGGAACGAGGTCCCGCCGGCCGCCCCGACCTCGGTGTCACCCATCGCCGCTGACCCCCCGCTTTCGGTCGCGGAACCGTCCGATCGCCCTGTTGGCACCGACCTGCCCACCTGTCGGTGGGCCGGGAGAGGATGACCGCGTGGTCCCCGTCTCCCCTCCCGCCGGCACGCCGGCCGGCGCCGTGGCCGCGCTGCGGGCGGCCGGGGTGGGGCGGGGCGCCCTGGTGGCGGTGGTCCCGGTCTCGGGTGTCGGGGTGGCGCTGGCGTGCGCCGGTGCGGTCTGGGCCCGGCCCGCCGACCCCGCCGCCGTCCTGGCCGAGGTGGAACACGCCCTCCGCCCCCGGTGGGTCTGGTGGTCGGCGCACGGCACCGGGGCCCTGCTGGCCACGCCGGGCGCCGGCGGGGACGCGGCCACCGGCGCCGGTGGCGGGCGGGCTCCCCTCCCCGCCGTGTGCTGGGATCTCGCCGCGGCGCACCGCGTCCTGCACGGGGGGCACCGGGATGATCCGGCGGCGGTCTGGGCCGGCGCGCGCGGCCTGCCGCTCCCGCCCGCGCCGCCCCGGCCCCGCGCCGACGGCCAGCTCGACCTGCTCGCGCTGGTCGATCATCCGGGCGGCCCGGACGCCGGCGCGGCCGACGACCCGATCGGCCCGGACGGCCAGCTCCGGGCCGGCTGGGCCGAGGAGACGCTGCGCGGTGCCGGCCCGGGTGGCACCGGTGCCCGGCTGGCCCGGGCGGGCCGGCTCGCCCAGCTGGCCCTCACCGTCACGGCCACCCAGGAGGAGGCACTGCGCGCGCTGCCCGACCCGCGGGCCCGGCCGGCCGGGCTCCCGCTGGCCGTCCTGACCGCGCGGGCCGAGTCCGGCGCCGAGCTCCTCGCCCGCGAGCTGCGACGGGACGGCCTGCCGGTGGACCGCCAGACCGCCGAGGCGACGATCGCCGCCGCCGTCGGGCCCCGGCCGCACGGCGACGCCGCGATCACGGCGGCCCGGCGGGCCCGGGACGCCCCCGTCCTGCGCCATCTCGGTACGTCGGTCGACCTGCGTAACCCGGCGGCGGTGCGGTCCGCGCTCGCCACGGTGGGCATCGACGTGCCGGACACCCGCTCGGGCCGGCTGAGCGCGCTGCGCGGCGTGCACCCGGTCGTCGAGGCGCTGCTCACCTGGCGCAGGGCCGAGCGGATCGCGACGACCTACGGCTACCGGTGGCTCGACACCCATGTCGGCGCCGACGGCCGGCTGCGGGGCGAGTGGCACGGCAGCGACGGCGCCGCCGGCCGGATGACCGCGGCCGCCGGCCTGCACAACCTGCCGGCCGACCTGCGGGTCGTGGTGATCGCCGAGCCCGGGTACCGGTTCGTCCGGGCCGACCTCGGCCAGATCGAGCCGCGGGTGCTGGCCGTGGTCTCCGGCGACCCGGAGCTGACCCGGGCGACCCACCAGGACGATCTCTACGCCCCGGTCGCGGCCAGCCTCGGCGTCGACCGGCCGACGGCGAAGGTCGCGGTGCTCGCCGCGATGTACGGGCAGACGACCGGCGTCGCCGGCCAGGCCCTGCGGCAGATGCGCGAGACGTACCCGGTCGCGCTGGCGTACCTGGACGCCGCCGACGCCACGGGCCGGGCCGCCGCCCTGGGCCGGCCCGCGCCGAACCCGTCGGGCGCGACTCGACCGGCGTCGCCGGCGGCGCCAGCGCCGCTGCGGACGTTCGGCGGGCGGCGGATCCCGCTGCGGTTCGCCGCGGTCGGCGACGCCGCCGACGAGAACAGGGTGGGCACGGCCTGGGGCCGGTTCGCGCGCAACGCCGTCGTGCAGGGCGCGGCCGCCGAGCTGTTCAAGGCGTGGGCGGTGACGGTGCGCCAGTCGATCGCCCCGCTCGGCGGCGCGATCGTCCTCTGCCTGCACGACGAGCTGCTGCTGCACGTGCCGGCCGCGCGGGCGGAGGCGGCCGCGCAGGCGACCCGCCGGGCGCTGGACGCCACCGCCGGATACTGGGCCGCCGGCAGCGGCGTCCGTTTCGTCGTCGACATCGCGGTTGTCCGGCGGTGGTCCGATGCCAAGGGCTGACCGCCGCTCGCGGCGCACCGCAAGTCGGGATAAACCCTCCGCGACCTGGCACAGTGCCCGGCGAGGTGACCGGAAGGCGACTGTATGGCCTCGGCGCTGCGTTCCGGCCCGGTCTCACCCATGTGGGACGTTGGGGAGGTGACGAACTGCCCTTCGGCCCTGGTGCGACTCACGCCCGAGGCCACCTCGTGACCGCCTGGCGGCAGGTCCTCACCTCCCTGGCCTCCCTGCAGCGGCGGACTCGGAAGGCGCCGGGCCCGACACCGGGCGCGGCCCCCACCGGCCCGGGCCCGGCCCCCGCCCGCACCGAGCCGTGCCCGCATCCGGCCGACGCGCTCGTCACCCGCCGGGCCGGCTCGCTCAGCCGCACCATGGTCCAGACCTGCACGGCCTGCGGCGCCGAGTGGACGGCGCAGCCGTGACCCGCAGGCGGTGACCCGCACACGGTGATGGGCCGGACGGTGATGGGACACGCGGCGATGGAGCGTGCCGGTCTCAGAGCAGTGCGGCGATCTCAGCCCGGGTGGGCATGGAGACGGAGGCACCCGGGCGGGTCACCGCGATCGACGCCGCGGTGACCGCCACCCGCACCGCGCGCTCAAGACCCTGCCCGGCCGCCAGCACCGACGCCATGACCCCGGCGAGGGTGTCGCCGGCGGCCGTGGTGTCGACCGCTTCGACCTGGCGCGCGGGCACCTCCGCCAGCACGGCGCCACCGCGGGCCACGAGGACGCCGCGCGGGCCGCGGGTCATCACCACGGTTCCGGCGGTCCGGCTCAGCGCGCGGGCGGCAGCCGTCTCGTCGTCGGTCCCGGCCAGCTCGCAGGCCTCCGTCGCGTTGGGGACGAGGATGTCGACAAGCTCCAGCAGGTCCGCGGGGGCGGGCAGGACGGGCGCCGGGGTGAGCACCGTGGTGACACCGCTGGCACGGGCGGCTGCCAGGGCCTCCCCGACCAGGCCCAGCGGCCGCTCGAACTGCGTGACGAGAAGCCCGGACCGCGCGATCAGGTCGCGGGTGGCGTCGTCCAGGGCCATGACAGCATGGTTCGCTCCGGGGACGACGACGATGCTGTTCTCGCCTCCGTCGACGACGGAGACCGCCGCGACTCCCGTCGGTGCTCCGACCGTCGCCAGCGCCGCGGTGTCGATCCCGTCGGCGGCCAGCCGCGCGCGGAGCGCGGCCCCGAACTGGTCGTCGCCGACGGCTCCCGCGAACCGGACCCGGCCGCCCGCGCGGGCCGCCGCGACCGCCTGGTTGAGGCCCTTGCCCCCGGGGACGGCCGTGAACGAGGAGCCGAACAGCGTCTCGCCGGGGCGGGCCAGCCGCGGCTGGCGGACCACCAGGTCCATGTTCGCGCTGCCGAGGACGGCGATCGTCACCGAAGGTTGCCGCGGCACGGGGTGGCGGGTCGCCATACCGCGAGTGTCCCGGACGCCCCTGCCCCCTGAACACCCCCGGCCGGGCTCCAGGCCGAACCGGCTCCCAACCCCACCACCTGCATCACCATAAACGATCTATCGCGTATCCGGATCGGTTCGATCGCAACTCAACGCTGGACAGCATTCATATTCTCCACCATTCTGATGGACATGTCGGGGAACCTGGGCACGGGCGCGTACGGTCCGTGCACGGCGCGCGACGCCACACGGCGTCGGTACGCGACGCGCGTGCCAACCGCCCGGTCGGTGCTGACCCGTCGGCGGTTCGTCGATTTCGGTCTCCTCACCACCGCCTGCTGTCGCCCCCGCTGAGCGGCCCGCGACAGCCAGCCACACCACGACACGACGTCCGGCGCGTCGCAGCGGCCGGATCTGCCACCGGCACCGCCTGCCCGTCCCCTCGCTCCCGACTGTCCTGACCGTGTTCGCGCCGCGGCTGTGACGCGGATCGGCGCGCTCCGGCCCGTGGGCCTGATCCCGCCGATCCGCGGTCGGTCACCGGATGGCGCTCTCCGGTCCCGGGCATCGGCGCACCCGTGAGCCGGTCTGCCGGTTCCCCCGTCCACCCGGCCGCCGGCAGGCCTGTCTCTCCGTGCGTGGCCGCCGGCCGCGTTCCCGTCGATCACCCCTGACACCCGCCGCCGGCCCGACCTGGACCCGTCCAGGACCGCATCGGAGCCGTTCCGCGCGCGCCTGACCCGTCGCGCACCGGAACCGCCCGCGCACGTGAAGCTGCATCGAAAGGACCCTGGCATGACCAGTCCGACGGAGATCCCCGCGACCGCGTCCTCACAGGTCGAGTTCATCAGCCTGTCGCATCTCAACCCGTCGACCGAGCTGAATCCCGTGCCGAGCCGGGGCATCGACCTGCCGTACTTCCGCAGGTACGTTCGCTCGCTCGAGGAGGCGGGCTACAACTACACCCTGCTCCCCTACGGCTCGAACAGCGCCGACTCGTTCGTCATCGCCGCGGCCGTCGGCCAGCTCACCGAGAACCTCCGCCCGATCGTCGCGCTGCGGCCGAACACCACGATCCCGCAGGTGGGGGCGCAGAAGCTGGCCACCCTCGACCAGCTCACCGAGGGCCGCGCCGTCGTCCACCTGATCTCCGGCGGCAACGACGCCGAGCAGGCGCGGCACGGCGACTACCTGCCGAAGGACCGCCGCTACGCGCGCACCTCGGAGTACATCGACCTGCTGCGCCGGTCCTGGTCGGAGACCAGCCCGTTCAGCCACGAGGGCGAGTTCTACAAGTTCGACGAGTTCGGTCCGGGCTTCCGGCCGTACGGCGACACCATCCCGATCTCGATCGGCGGCCAGTCCGACGCCGCGTTCCAGGTCGGCGGGGCCAAGGCGGACATCTTCAGCTTCTGGGGCGAGCCGCTGGCCGACCTGCGCTCGGAGATCGACCGGGTCAACGCGATCGCCGCCGCGGCCGGGCGCACCGACCGGCCGCGCATCTGGGTGACCTTCCGCCCGATCATCGCCAAGACGGACGACCTCGCCTGGCGCAAGGCCTTCGACTACGTCGCGAAGATCGAGAAGACGTACAACGCGGGCGGTCATCCCGCGCGCTTCCTCACCGGCTCGCCGCAGAACGTCGGCTCGCAGCGCGCGCTGGAGTTCGCCCAGCGGGCCGAGGTCTACGACCGCGCGCTGTGGACCCGCACCGCGGCCGCGACCAACGCGGCCGGTGCCTCCACCGCCCTCGTCGGCAGCCCGGAGACGGTCGCCGCCGCCATCCTCGACTACGTCGACCAGGGTGCCAGTCTGGTCTCGATCCGTGGCTACGACACCCTCGCCGACGCCGTCGACTACGGCCGGCACATCCTGCCCCTCGTCCGCCAGGAGCTGGCGCACCGCGCCGCCACCGGGCAGCGCGGCACACTGCAGGACGCCCACCCCGGCGCCCTCGCCCCCAATTTCGACCCCGCCGCGCTGGCCGGCCCGCGATGACGACGGCGGTGCGCACCCCCGAGCTGATCCGCCCCGACCTGTCCCCGGAGGCGCTGGCGGCCGTCACGGACGAGATCGCCGCGGTCGCGCCGGCGTACGACCGCACGGGCGAGATCCCGGTCCGGGGCCTGGCGGCCGCGCACCGCGCCGGGCTGCTGACCGCGACCGTGGGCCCGCGGTACGGCGGGCCCGGCCTCGGGCTCGTGGACACCGCCCGCATCCTCGTCGCCCTCGGCGAGGGCGACGCGTCCGTCGCGCTGCTCGCCGCCAACAACCTCGGCACCCACCAGGCGCAGGCCGCGGCCGGCCACTGGCCCGAGGCGTACTACGCCGACTTCCTGCGCCGCAGCGCGGAGGGGCCGACGCTCGCCAACGCCGTCCGCGCCGAACCCGAGCTCGGCGCCCCGGCCCGCGGCGGCCTGCCGACGACGACGGCGACCCGCACCGCCGACGGCTGGGTGCTCAACGGCCACAAGGCGTACGCGACCGGCGGCACCGCGCTCGCCTACCACCTCGTGTGGGCGGTCGCCGACGAGCCCGCCGGCGACCCGGCGCATCCCCGCGTCGGCCACGTGATCGTCCCGGGCGACCTGCCCGGGATCGCCTGGGTCGACACGTGGGACCACCTCGGCCTGCGGGCGTCCAACACCCATGACGTCAGGTACGAGGACGTCCGGCTGCCGGTCGAGGCGTTCGTCGAGATCCCGCGCGGTCCCGACGGTGTGTACCGGGACCCGGCCGCGGCGGCGGGTATCGGCGGCTTCGGCCACCCGGCGCTCTACGTCGGCGTCGCCCGGGCGGCTCGCACCGCCTTCACGCGGTTCACCCGCGAGCGGGTGCCCACCGCCCTCGGCCGCCCGATCGCGACGACCGAACGCATCCAGGTCGTCGCGGGGGAGATCGACGCGCAGATCGCCCAGGCCGAGACCCTTCTGTTCGGCGCGCTCCTGCGCGCCGAGGCGGGCGACACCACGCACCTGCCGCAGCTGTCGCTGCTGAAGATCCAGATCGCCCGCTCGGCGATCGCCGCGGTCAACACCGCGGTCGCCGCGCTGGGCAACCCGGCGCTCACCCGGCACCAGCCGTTCGAGCGCCTGCTCCGCGACGTCCTGTGCGTGCGGGTCCACCCGCCGCAGGAGGACACCGCCCTGCTCGCCGCCGGCCGCCGGCTGCTCGGCCAGTAGTCCCGACGACAACCCGATCCCGTTCCATCCCTCGAGAAAGAAAAGAAACGAATCGATGAAACGACGCCTTCGCTCGCCCCGGCCCGGCCTCATCGCCACGGCCCTGGCCGTCACGGCCGCACTGGGCCTGAGCGCGTGCGGCTCCTCCGGTGACGACGGCGCCGCCAACGACATCGCCGGAGCGCCGGTCGCCGGCGGCACCCTGAAAGTCGCGTTCTTCCCGGACAACCCGACGTTCACCTGCCTCGACCCGTTCCAGACCTACTGGATCGAGCACCGCACCGTCATCCGCAACGTCGCCGACTCGCTGACCGACCAGGACCCCAAGACCGGCGAGATCAAGCCCTGGCTCGCCGAGAAGTGGGAGATCAGCGCGGACGGCAGGGAGTACACCTTCCACCTGCGTGACGGGGTCACGTTCAGCGACGGCACCCCGCTCGACGCCGCGGCGGTCAAGGCCAACTTCGACGGCGACAAGGCCGTCGTGGCGGAGACCGGGGGCACGGCCTACGGCGCCAGCTACATCCTCGGCTACGACCACAGCGAGGTCGTCGACCCGAGCACCGTCAAGATCGTCTTCTCGACGCCGAACGCCTCGTTCCTTCAGGCCACCTCGACGACCAACCTGGCGATCATCTCACCGGCCTCGTACCAGAAGACGAGCAAGGAGCGCTGCCTCGGCGGCTACATCGGCTCCGGCGCCTTCACCCTCGCCAGCTACAAGCCCAACGAGCTCACCGTCCTGAAGCGGCGGCCGGGCTACGCCTGGGGCTCGGCGCTGTCGGAGAACACCGGCGAGGCCCACCTCGACACCGTCGAGTTCAGCTATGTCGCCGAGGACAGCGTGCGCACCGGCAACCTGCTCAGCGGCGCCGTCGACATCGCCTGGCCGCGTAACCCGTTCACGGTCGAGGACCGCGAGCTGATCACGAAGTCGGGTGACACCGTGGAGTCCCGGCCGCTGCCGGGCCCGGCGTCGGTGTTCTTCCCCAACGTGACCGCGGGGCGCCCGCTGGCCGACCTCAACGTCCGCAAGGCGCTGTACAAGGCGTTCGACCTCGAGAGCTACGCCAAGACGGTGTTCGGCGCCGACTACCCGGTCGTCTCCGGCGCCTTCGACTCGACGACGCCGTACTTCGTGTCGCAGGCCGACAAGCTCCGCCACGACCCCGCGGGCGCGGGCAAGCTCCTCGACGAGGCCGGCTGGAAGCTCGGCCCCGACGGCTACCGCTACAAGGACAGCCAGAAGCTCACGCTGAAGACGCCGACCACCACGTTCAACGTCGGCGCCGAGCTCATCCAGGACCAGCTCAAGCAGGTCGGCATCGACCTCGTGCTCGACACCACGACGACGGCCGAGCTTCCCGCGAAGTACAAGAACGGCGACTACGACCTCGCCAGCAGCTACTTCACCCGGGCCGACCCGGGCGCGCTGCAGTTCATCCTCGACCCGGCCCACGCCAACTCCAAGGCACTCGCGACGAACGCGACGACCCCGGAGACCCTGACGGAGCTCACCGGGCTGTTCGCCAAGGCGGCGCAGACCACCGACCCGGAGACGATTAAGCAGGGCTACGCCGACCTGCAGAACCTGCTCATCGACCAGGGCGTGTCGTTCCCGCAGTTCGAGCGGGTGCAGTTCGCCGGGGTCAGCGGCCAGGTCCACGGCTTCGCCTTCACGTCGGAGAGCTTCTTGAAGCTCAACGACGTCTGGAAGCAGCAGTAGGAGAACTCTGATGACTCGGTACGTCCTCGGTCGGTTCGCCCAGGCGCTCGTCGTGCTCTGGGCGGCCTACACCGTGACCTTCGCGGTCCTCTACCTGCTGCCGAGCGATCCGGTCGCCCTGCAACTGGGAGCGGCGGGGATCGAGACCGACAGCCTCACTCCCGCCCAGCTGCACGCCGCGATGGCCCAGTACGGCCTGGACCGTCCGGTGCTGAACCAGTACTTCTCCCACCTGTGGGGCTTCCTGCACGGAGACTTCGGTGACTCGATCTCCAAGCAGCAGCCGGTCGCCGACCTCATCGGCGACCGGCTGGGCCCCACGGTCGCGCTGAGCATCGCCGCCGCCGCCCTCTCGCTGGTGGGCGGGCTGGGGCTGGCCTACCTGGCCGCCTACGTGCGGTGGCGGCCGGCGCGGCTGTTCCTGACCCGGCTGCCCTCGTTCGGGGCTTCCTTCCCCCAGTTCTTCATCGCGCTGCTGCTGATCCAGCTGCTGTCGTTCAACCTCGGCTGGCTGCCGGCCACCGGGGTGAAGGGCTGGAAGTCGCTGGTGATGCCGACCATCACGATCTCGCTGCTGACGGCGTCGATGCTCGCGCAGGTGCTGATGCGCAGCTTCGACGACACGCTCCGCCAGCCCTACATCGTGACGGCACGCGCGAAGGGCCTCTCCCGGGCGGCGGTGCAGTGGCGGCACGGCTTCCGCAACGCGCTGCTGCCCGCCCTGACCATCCTCGGCGTCCTGGTCGGCCTGACCGTCACCAGCGCGATCGTCGTCGAGACGGTGTTCTCCCGCAACGGCCTCGGCAAGCTCGCCCAGGAGGCGGTGCTGGCCCAGGACGTCCCGGTCGTGCTCGCGATCGTCTCGCTGGCGGCCGCCGTCTTCGTCTTCGTCAACCTCCTGGTCGATCTGCTCTATCCGTTGCTGGACCCCCGCATCGTGCAGGGCGGCCGGCGGAAGGTGGCCTCATCGTGACCGTCTCGGCTACCCACCTCGCCGGTCCGGCCGCCGGCCCCGGCCCGGCCATCTCTCAGTCGGATCCGGCCGGCAGCGGACCGATCCCGGCCGGCACCGCCACCGCCACGGCCCCGGCCGGCACCGGAGCCGGCACCGTCGCCGGCGAGACACTGCTCGACGAGTCCCAGCCCGGTGGACGGCGCGCCAACCTCGCCGCGAGCCTGCGGACCCTCGGCTCCAGGCCGGGGTTCGTGATCGCGGTGCTGTTCATCGCCTTCGTGGTGGTGACGGCGTTCGCGCCGGGCCTGTTCACCTCGCACGACCCCTACGCGACCGCGCCGGCCGACCGGCTGGTCAGCCCGGGTCTCGGCCACCTGTTCGGCACCGACGAGCTCGGCCGCGACCTGTGGTCGCGCATGCTGCACGGCTCGGCGCTGACGATCAAGGCCACCCTGATCGCGCTCGGGATCGCGATCGTGGCCGGGCTCGCGCTCGGTGTGATCTCCGGCTTCTTCGGCGGCCTCGTCGACGCGGTGCTCATGCGGGGCGTCGACGTGCTGCTCGCCATCCCGAGCCTGCTGATGGCGCTGTCCATCGTCACCGCCCTGGGCTTCGGCACGGTGCCGGTGGCGGTCGCCGTCGGCGTCGGCATCGTGCCGGGATTCGCCCGGACCACCCGCGCCGAGGTGCTGCGGGTGAAGACCCTGCCCTACGTCGAGGCGGCGCGCGGCGGTGGGGCGTCCTGGCTGCGGGTGCTGCTGCGCCACGTGCTGCCGAACTCGTGGGGCCCGGTCGCGGTGCTCGCCGTCCTGGACACAGGCGTCGCGATCATCGCGATCGCGTCGCTGAGCTTCCTGGGCTTCGGCGCGGCGCCGCCGACCGCCGAGTGGGGCACCCTCATCTCCGCCGGCCGCAACTACCTCATCACCGCTCCGTGGGTCTCGCTGCTGCCCGGGCTGTTCGTCGCCATGACGGTGCTGAGCCTCAACCACATCTCGAAGACCCTCCAGGAGCTGGAGCGATGACCGCCCCGACAAGCCCATTGGCCAGCCCGCTGACAGACCCGTCGACGAATCCACCGACAGACCCGCTGGTGACGATCCGGGATCTCCACGTCGGCTACGTCCGGCGCCGCCGGACCACGCCCGCCGTGCGGGGCGTCGACCTGTCGGTCGGGTCCGGGGAGATCGTCGCCCTCGTCGGCGAGTCGGGCTCGGGCAAGTCCACGATCGCGAACACGATCATCGGTCTGCTGCCCGACAGCGCCCGGGTCACCGCCGGCAGCGTCCTGCTCCACACCGGTCCGGGCCCCGAGGACGGCCCGGGCGCCGTCGAGATCGTCGGGGCCCGGGAGAAGGTGCTGCGCGGGCTGCGCGGCCGGGTCGTCGGGCTCGTGCCGCAGGACCCGATGGTCGGGCTCAACCCCACCCGCCGCATCGGCGGGCAGGTCGCCGAGGCGATCCGGCTGCGCGGGGTGACCGGCGACGATCTCGACGCCGAGGTACTCGAGTTCCTCGAGCAGGCCGGCGTCGACAACCCGCGGCTGCGCGCCCGCCAGTACCCGCACGAACTGTCCGGTGGCCTGCGTCAGCGCGTGCTCATCGGGATCGCCCTGGCCGGCCGGCCCCGCCTGATCATCGCCGACGAGCCGACCAGCGCCCTCGACGTGACCGTGCAGCGCCGGATCCTCGACCACCTGGAGGGGCTCGTCCGCGAGTCCGGGATCTCGCTGCTGATCATCACCCACGACCTCGCCGTCGCCGCCGACCGCGGGGACCGCGTGGTCGTCCTGCAGGACGGGGAGATCGTCGAGCAGGGCCACCCGGGCGACATCCTGGTGAGCCCGGCGCGGGACTACACCAGGCGACTCATCGCCGCCGCGCCCGGCCTGGCCCACGGCGGCCAGATCGTGCCCCGCTTCCAGCTGCCGGCCGAGCAGGTCGCCACCCCCGACCCGGTGATCCGGCTGGAGAACGTCTCCAAGCGCTACCCGCTGCCGGGCCGGCAGGCCGGCTCGTTCCTCGCCCTGGACGGGGTGTCGGTCGAGGTGGCCCGCGGGCGCACGCACGCGCTCGTCGGCGAGTCCGGCTCCGGCAAGACCACGATGCTGCGCATCGCGTTCGGCTTCGAGCAGGCGACCGAGGGACGGGTCAGCCTCGACGGCGTCGACATCACCGGCCTGGGCTGGAAGCAGACCCGGTTGCTGCGCCGCAAGGTCCAGCTCGTCCACCAGAACCCGTACGCCTCGCTCGACCCGCGGTTCACCGTCGGGCAGAGCATCACCGAGCCGCTGGTGTCGTTCCGGATCGGCGACCGGCACACCCGCCGGGCCCGCGCGCTGGAACTGCTGGACCAGGTGGCGCTGCCCGGCTCCTACCTCGACCGGCTGCCGGCGGAGCTGTCCGGCGGCCAGCGCCAGCGGGTCGCCATCGCCCGCGCGCTCGCCCTCTCCCCCGAGCTGGTGCTGCTCGACGAACCGGTGTCGGCGCTCGACGTCTCCGTGCAGGAACAGATCCTCGCGCTGCTGACCGACCTGCAGGAACGCCTCGGCCTCAGCTACCTGTTCGTCTCGCACGACCTGGCCGTCGTCGCGCGGATCTCGCACACGGTGTCGGTGCTCAACCGGGGCCGGCAGGTCGAGTCCGGCTCCGTCGCGGCGGTGTTCGGCTCGCCGAGCAGCGAGTACACCCGGGAGCTGATCGACGCCGTACCCGGCCAGCGCGGCGCCACCCGCGCGCCCCGCCCCCGGGAGGATGTGCGGGAGGTCGCACCGGCCTGAGCGACGCGGGACCGGCCGCCTCCCCGCAAGCCCGTATCCTGGGATCCCCGCAGGTGTCCGGACATTCTGGCGCGCCACTTCGGCCGGAGTCCGGGTAGTTTCACGAGCGGCGTCGCGGATGACGTCACGGGTGAATCGCGGGCCGGGTGGCGAGCTGACAAGACCGTGTACAGATCGAACGGTCTTGAAAACGGGGGGAACAGTGCGGATCGGAAGGCTGCGCCTGCGGAGCGCGATGGTCTGTTCCGGGGTGGGGCTGGCACTGCTGGTCACCGCGTGCGGCGGGGGCGGCGCGGACGACGGGGCGGCCACGGCGAGCGCCTCCAGCGCCAGCGAGGTGCCGCACACCTGGGCAACCGACGTCCCGGACAGCCTGGCCGGGGGTTCGGCGACACCGGCCCCGGTGGTCACGGTGGCGGCCGCGGCGCCCACCGCGTCGGCCCCCGCCGATCCGCGTACCGGCATCATTCCCGCGGATTTCCCGTTTCCCCCGGGGGCGGAGGTGACCGTGTCCGACAACAAGCCGACCGACGCGACGCTCAACCTCGCCAAGGTCACCCCGGCCGCGACCCTGGCCTTCTACCAGCAGGCGCTGCCGGGCGTCGGTTACAAGTTCTTCCAGCAGGGCGGTTCCGACGGGAGAACGAAGCTGACCTTCACCGGGCGCGGCCAGAGCGTGCAGATCCTCGCCGGCGGCACCCGGACCCCCGACCTGGTCCTGGTCATCTTCACCCAGTGCACCAGCGCGGTGGACGGCGGCGGAGTCGACAGCCGCCGCAGCGACAGGGTGGCCTGCACCTGACAGTCGAAGATCACCGGCCGGGGCGGGCCCGGTCGATCCTGGTACCGGCAGGGCCTCCCTGAGCCGCGGCGCCGTGCCTACCCCGGGCGGGGTGGACAACCGGGAGCAGATCCGTGAGTTCCCGGCCTCGCGGCGGGCGAGGCTCACGGCGGGGCCGGCGGGGCCGCCCGGCGCCTCCGACGGGGTGCCGGACCCGATCGCCCGTGCCCCCAGCTCCAGCTCGACGAGGCATACTGGGGCACGCCGACCCGGCTGATCACGCCCCCCGCCCGGACCATGCCGAGGGCCTGGTCGTAGGCGTCCCGGTAGCCGACGGCCTCGAGCACCGCGTGGCTGCCGTCGCCGGCCGCGAAGAAGCCGCCGACGCGGCACGAGGTGCGCAGGCCCGCCCGGCAGAACTCACAGGTGCCAGGCGAACGGGGCGATGACCAGGCCGCCGGGGCGCGGCGTCGAGGCCTCGCCGCCCATCTCCTCCACGACGCCGACGAACTCGTGGCCCATCGGGATGCCCACCGGGGCCGGCCCGTGGCCCGCCCGCGAGGGACCGGCCACCGCGCCGCGTGCCTGCGCGCCGCGCGGTTCCAGCTAACAGGCTGGCACGCGCGGGTGGGAGTGCCTGCCCGACCGGGTACTGGCGGAACCCCCCTGGCCGGCCCGGACGGCGGCGCCGGCCGACGATATTCCGCGGCGCCTCCTATCGATTTGACCGACATGTGAACAGTGCGATCCATAGGCCATTTGCCACGCTTCTACGGTCCCACTAGGCTGGTGTCCGAAAACACCCGGACGATGGGCGTCCGAACACGAGGAGGGGTCTTTCTGATGGCACGCGAAATTATATCGCTCATCAACGTCTGGTGCGACAACGTCGGAAACCACGGCACGGAGAGGGTCGCCGCCACCAGGACCGCGATGCTCGCCTACGATGGCCGGCTGGTGCGGCTCGACGTGTGCGATGAATGCCGCGACGAAATAGCGTCCGTGCTCGGCGAGTACGCGGAGTACGGCGAGACGGTGCCCATCTCCCGCTCGGCCAAGATAGACACGGCGTGGACGGACGTGGAGAAGAACGACGCCATTACGACGGTGCCGCCGGAGAGCACTCCGAAACGCCCGACGCCGGCTCGTTCCCGGCTGCGCCGTCCGCACCAGTCGGCCTCCGCGTCCGCGGTCCGCGCGTGGCTGAGAGAACACGCCGAAGATCACGGGCTGCCGGTGCCCGAGCGGGGCTCGCGGCTGACCGGCGAGCTCAACGCCGCCTACGACCGCGGCCACGGCTGGGCCGAGACCGACGGGACCTGGCTGCCGGTCGCCGACCCGACGGCACCCGGCGACGCCACGGCGCCCAGCGAGGTGCCGACGGGGGCCCGGGAGACCGTCCCCGGGTGACCCCGCGGGCGGCCCGGCTCAGTCGCGGATCATCGCCTTCGTCCGCATGAGGAACTCGCCGAGATAGCGGTCGTGCGGGATACCCGGCCGGATCCAGTAGGTCGGGTGGTCGCCGACATAGACGTTGCTGATCGTCGGCTCCGCCACCAGCTCCTCCAGCAGCGCGTCGTCCGTGGTGATCGCGGTGAGCACCAGGGAGTTCCGCACCGGCCCGACACCGTCCGCCCGGCTCCACGGCGCCACCCAGACGCAGGGGAAGGGCAGTTCGACGCCGGCCTGGGGCGCGTCCGACCGGTCCAGCTGGAGCACCGCCGGGCGCAGGGCGGCGCTGCCGTCGCCGAGCTCGTCGGCCACGCCGTCGCCGCCCAGCAGCATCCGAGCGTCGCCGGCGTGGTCGAGCAGGTAATGCTCGACGGCGTTGGCGGCCGCGGCGCCCCACACCGGCAGGACGGCCTTCTCCTCCTCCGGTGGCAGGCTCGGGATGGCCGCCAGTCGCTCGGCGAGGGCCGCGGCGACCGGCGTCGGGTCACCGGCGACGAACACGGCGGTGGTGTTGACGCAGGCGGCCCCGCCCTCGTGGCTGACGGAGTCGACGACGACGTCGAGGTGGGCGCGCCAGTCCGGGTCGTCGAGCAGGATCTTGGCCCGGCCCGGGCCCTGCGTGAGCACCCGTGGGTCCCGGCCGTACCTGGCGACGACGTCGTCCCCGCCGTAGGCCAGCGCCAGCTCGGCGCCGTCGATGATCTCGTCGGCCACCCGGTGGTCGGTGGGCAGCAGCAGCACCGAGTCGTCCGGGAAGCCGGCCGCGCGCAGGGCGAGGACCAGCCGGTGCGGGGTGAACGGCTCCCGGCGCGACGGCCGGACGGCCACCCGGTAGCCGAGCGCGAGCGCCTCCAGCCACAGCGAGTGCACCGCCGGATGGTTGCCCGCCGCGTGCACCGCGAACACGTCGCCGCGCCGGGTCCACAGCGCCCGTCCCTGCCGGGTCAGCGGGTCGTGCCAGTCGTCGACGGCCGCGGCCGGCCGGGCGGCGTCGGCCGAGGTGTACGCCTCCTGGGCGGCGAGCGCGACTGTGTCGCCCGCGGCCCGCACGACCGAGATCGGCAGGCCGCACACCCGGCTGACCGTGTGCTCGTACTCGTCGCGGGACATCCCGTCGATGACGCCGGTGGCGAAGATCTGGCCGGCGTGGGCGAGCGCGGCCGCGCGGCGGTCCGCCGCCACGGTGCCGGCCCGGTGCAGGGCGGCCATCCCGCGCCGCACGAACAGACTCGGGACCAGGCTCAGCTCGGCGACGGGCCGCCCGGTGACGTCGGGGATCAGCTCCCGGTTGCGCGCCCGGTACGGGCCGGCCGGGCCGAGCGCGTCGAGCTGGATCAGGTCGGCCATCAGTAGACCCCCTCGATGAGCGTCTCGTCGCCGAAGACCGCCACCGGGCCGACGTCCGCGACCGAGTCCCCCATCTGGCCGGGCGGCGGTTCGATCCGGATCGCCAGGTCACGTTCGAGGTTGTTGGGCAGCAGGGCGTTCCGACTGATGTGGTTCATGATCACCTGGCCGCGCTCACCGTACTCGACCGGGCGGCGGGTGTCCGGGTCGACGACCTGGAAGGAGATGTACGGCGAGTACGGGTCGAAGACACACGGGTCGTCGTCGGCGAGGCCGATCCGCTCGGTCGCCCCGCCGAGCACCATCGTGCTGCCGTACACGCCGTAGAGCTGGATCTCGGGGAAGACCTCGTCCCGCAGGATCGACCGGGTGTCGGCGTCCAGATGGGCGCCACCCCAGGAGATCACCCGCACGTGCTCGTTGACGAGCTTCACCAGGTCGTCGCGGCGCGCGAGCCGCTCCAGCAGCGGCGGTGTCGTCACGAGCACCCCGATGTCCTGGGTGCCGAGGATGTGGGCGGCCTGGTCGATCACATGCTCGGCGTAGCGTTCGGCCTCCTCGGGACGACCGTCCGCGAGCACCTTGCGGACCCAGCGCGGATCGAGGTCGACGGTGAAGCGGACCGAGCCGCGCCGCCGCGCCTGCCGGCCGACGAACTCGCCGAACACGTGCGGGCCGCTCGGCGCGACGGCCAGCCAGCCGACGCCGTCCGGGACGCCGCGCCGGTCGCTGTGCTCCTGCGCGTTCGCCACCAGACGCCGCATCCAGTCCTCCAGGACGACCACCCGCTTGGGGGGCCCGGTCGTCCCGCCGCTCTCGTAGACACCGACCACGTCCGGGTGCGGCCCGTAGCCGCGCGGGATCAGATCCGCCACCCGGACCTCGCGCAGCTGGTTCACCACATTGGGGAAGCGGGCGAGGTCGGCGAAGGTGCGCACGTCGCGGAGCGGATCGAAGTCGAGGGCCTCCGCGGTCCGCAGCCAGAACGGCGACCCCGTCTCCGGCGAGAAATGCCAGCGCATGGCCGCCTGGATGAGCGCGTCCGGCTCCGGCTCGGCCCCGTAGGGGGCGTCCAGCACGGGATCGGGCGCCAGTACGGCATCGGAATGATGCGACATTCGGTCCTCCTCCAGCGTTTCGCGTGGTCCGCCGCCAAGGGGTCACTTCCGGCGCGGTCCGGCCCGGGCCAACCGGCCGGCGCACGGCAGGTGCGCCAGTGGGGCCGGCGGGGCGAGCCCGTCGCCCTGGCCGTGATCGATGTTGGTGGCGGCCACCGTCCGGCGTTCGGCGACGGTCTCGATGCCCTCGGCGAGCACGACGCCGCCGATCTCCTCGGTCACCCGGACCAGCCCGGCGGCGACCGCGCGCCGGGCGGGATCGGTGTCGATGCCGTGGGTGAGCCGCCGGTCGACCTTGATGACGTCCGGGCGCAGCTCGATGAGCTGCGCCAGCCCGGAGTAGCCGGCGCCGACGTCGTCCGCGGCGATGCGCGCCCCGAGTCCGCGCAGCGCGGCGATGCCCGCCAGCGCGCCGGGGGTGTCCTCGAGCCGGTCGTGCTCGGTGATCTCGACGAGGACCCGGTCCGCGTCGACCTCGGACAGCAGCCGCGGCAGGCCGGCGATCACGGTGCGTGGCGAGATGTTCACCGCGAGATCCAGCCCGGCCGGGATGCGCGGCAGCGCGGCCATCGCCGACCGGGCGGCGACCAGCTCGAGCTCGACCCCCAGCCCGATCGCGGTGGCGTCGGCGAACCAGCCCTCCGGGTCGCGCCCGCTGCCGGGGAAGCGCGACAGCGCCTCCACCCCGACGATCTCGTCACGCCGCAGGTCGAAGATCGGCTGAAAGACGATCTCCGGGCCGCCCGAGTCGATGACGCGGCTGACCCGCTCCCACACCGTGTTGCGTCCCTCCCACACCCGCTGCAGGTCGGACACCGAGTCGGCGAGCACCTCGGCGAGCAGCCGCATGAAGCGCCCGTCCCGGGAGCGCAGCCACGGGCGCGACTCGTGGCTCAGGCAGCCGAGCATCCCGTACACACCGCCGTCCCGGGTGATGACCGGGGTCGCCGCGTAGGCGCCCAGCCCCAGCTCGGCGGTGGCGGCGAGACCGGCCGTGCGGACGTCCCGCCGGCTGTCCACGATCATGGAGGGCAGCTCGCCCGAAAGAATCCGCGCGAAATACCCGCCTTCGGCCCGGATGGTGCTTCCGGGCATGAGCCCGAACGACGCGTAGTCACCGTCCAGCACCCGCAGTATCTGTACATCTCCCCGTATCTGCGACAGCCAGGCGACGTCCATTCCCATCGCGCGGCGCAGCATCCGCAGCAGCTCGACGACCGCCATGTCCGGCTCAGGGACATCCACGACCGGGCCGCGGGCCGGCAGCATGATTCTCCGTGCCGATCCGGAACTTATGGCCATGCCTCACACCTCCGTCAAGCAGAATGCCCTCGGCGGCGCGATCCTTCCGTACACGGAGGAGCTGTCACCGTTCAGTCAGGTCGCCGGGATGGCGGGCGTGACGGCGGGCCGGGACCAGCCCCGCCGTCACGGCGATCGACACCGGTCGGCATGACGGTCCTCGGAGTCGCGGTGGTCGGCCTCGGTGACGACCGCGAGCGGGTCCGACAGCAGCGAACGCCCGCACGGATCACCGAAGGCGAGTTGGCAGCCGCGCTCCCGCAGGCGGGCCGCGGTGGCCGGGCTGTCGACCCCGTCGGCGATCACGGTGATGCCGAGACCGATCAGGGTGGCGAGGCCGGTGCGGGCCAGGGCCGCGGCGACCTCACCACGGCCGGGCGCCGTCCAGGCCGTGGTGAGGTCGGGATGGACGGTGATCACATCCACCGGGGCGCTGCCGAGAATGTCGAGGGCGACGTCGATCAGGGTGTCCGGTGCCCCGATCTCGGCGAGCCCGATCCGGACCCCGCTGGCCCGGACGCGGCCGACGACGTCGCCGAGACCGGTCGGGTCCGTTCGTGGGCCCGGGCCGGCGGCGCGCGCGGTGGGGCGGATCTGCAGGACGAGGTCGGCGGGCGGGAGATCCGCCGCCCGCAGCGCGGCGGCGACGTCGTCGACGAGGGTCGGCTGGGCCGCCCGGCGGGCGGAGATCGTCACGTGCACCGGCAGCGGGCGGCCCGGCCCCCGCGCCCGGCAGGCGGCGCGCAGCAGGATCCGGTCCAGGGCCGGCGCCAGGCCGAGCACGTCGTCGGCGGGGAGCAGCTGGGTGGTACCGAGGTCGGAGTGCACCCAGGCGAGCCGGGCCTCGTGGGCCACCGGGGTGGCGGTGGCGAGGTCGACGATGGGCCGGTAGGTCACGGCGAGCCGGCCGTCGGAGGGCTCACCGTGGGCCGCCGCGTCCAGCGCGGCCCGCCGTGCCGCGCCTGGGCTCAGGCGCGAGCGCGAGCGCGGCACGGCGAGGTCGGGGGTATAGGCCGTCGGCTGCCCGTCGCCCTGTGCCTTCGCCGCGTACATGGCCAGGTCGGCGCGGTGCAGCAGGGCGTCCGCGGTGACGGGCCCGCCGGCCGGGTCGACGACGACGAGACCGGTGCTGGCCGCGACGGTGACCGTCGTGTCGGCGAGCCGGATGGGCGCCCGCACCGCGGCGGCGATGCGCCGCCCGACCGATCCGGGATCGTCGGCGTCGGTGTCGCGGTCGGGGTCGGGGTCGGGGTCCAGCAGGATCGCGAACTCGTCGCCGCCGAGCCGGGCGACCGTGTCCGCCGGCCGCACGCACCCGGCCAGCCGGCGGGCGGTCACCCGCAGCAGGTCGTCCCCGGCGGCGTGCCCGAACTCGTCGTTGACCCGCTTGAACCCGTCCAGGTCGCAGAACAGCACCGCGAGCCGTCCGGTGCCCGGGTCACGACCGCGGCGCAGCGCTCCCTCGAGCCGCTCGGTGAACAGGGCCCGGTTCGCGAGCCCGGTGAGCGGATCGTGGAAAGCCTGGTAGCGGAGCTGATGCTGCTTCTCCTCCACCTGGCCGAGGAGGCGGATGTTGTCGCTCATCGTGGCCATCTGCCGCAGCAGCGCGATCAGCAACAGGCCGAGCAGCCCCCACAGCTCCTCCTGCTGGGCGATGTCCTCCCCGGAGATCTCCAGCAGCGTCGCGATGCCAGCCGCGGCCAGCGGCAGATACGGCAGCATGGCGTGCCAGCGCCGGCGCCGGCGCCGGCGCCGGGAGGCGAACATCTCGCCGCCGTCCGCCTCGGCGGCTCGCCCCGGCCGGGACGCGTCCGGTGCCAGCGCCGCGAGCCCGACCAGCAGCGGCCCGGCGATCAGCAGCAGGTCCAGCAGCCGCGGGACGTCCGTCCCGCCGCGGACCACCACCGCCATGTAACAGGTGATCGAGGCCGTGACCGTGAGCAGGCCCATGACCAGCAGGTTCAGGCCGCCACCGGACCGCGGCTGGCGGAACACCGCGACCAGGATCACCGCCACGGCGACGATCAGGGTGGTGGCGGTCAGGACGAGCGAGTAGATGGGCCCTTCACCCAGCGGCCCCCGCGCCGCGATCGCGTCCTCCAGGACGGCGATCCAGGCCAGCAGCGTCACCGCGCCGGCCACGATCAGGCCGTCCAGGACCGTGATCACATACCAGCGGCGGTCCCGGCCCCGGCCCGACGGCCGCAGCGACAGGTCGAACGGGTCGGTCGGATAGCACAGCACTCCGGCCAGCCCGAACGCCTGCGGGACGAGGTAGGCGAGCGACGACGCGTCCTGCCTGGGCACCGGTGGCCCGCGGCTGACCACGGCCGGGAACATCTCCGTCGCTCCGGCGGCGATGCCCAGCACCATCGCGGCGATCAGCAGCCGCCACGCGCGTTCCGCGCCGCGGCGGCGCAGGCCGGTGACCACACAGGTCCCGCCACCCAGCACCAGACAGAAGAGCATGATCACCCGAACGGTGAGCAGCGCCGCCCGGGCGGGCAGGGCGACCGCGGCGACCGCCGAGCCGACGACCAGCAGCACGCTGACCACCGCCGCCGGCCAGAAACACCCGCCGCCGGCCGCCGCCTGACGCGGCGCCGTCCGCGACTGCCTCGCTGGCGGCACGGACGCCTCCGACATCACGCGCTCACCGCCTCCAGGCCGCGTGACCGGCGTCGTCGCCGGGCCGTGGCCCATCCCCTCCTCTCCTGCCCCGCGCCGGGCCGGAATATCCGGCTCGCTACGGAAGGTGACAGGATGTGCGCGGCGCCGCGCACCTCGCCGTGTGGACCGCGCCACGTGGGCGATCGGTCGGGGCGGGCGGTCCGCGGTGGAGGCTCCGCGGTGATCGCTCAGCCGAGCGTGTCGACGGTGACGTCCCAGAGCCGGGCCGCGGCCGCGGGGTCGAGGGCGTAGGCGGCCACGCCACCCCGGGCACCCGGCGTGTTCGGGAGCGCCTCGTTGCAGTCCTCGAAGTACCGGCCGCCGATCCCGTCCAGCAGCGGCGAGGTCGCGAGCAGCACCGACGTCGCGGCGCCCTGCTCGACGGACTTCCACGGCGTCGCCGGGGTGCTGCTCCCGCCGCGCAGCCGGTCGAGCTCTCCGGCGTCGACGTGCCGCTGCAGCCCGGTGACGATCGCCCCCGGCATCAGCGCGTTCACGGTGATGCCGTCCCCGGCCCAGCGCCTGGTCGCCTCGACGGCGAACAGCACGTTCGCCGTCTTGGACTGGCCGTACGCCAGCCACGGGTCGTAGGCCCGCTCGCGGAAGTGGATGTCGGTGAAGACCACCGGCGACCGCAGGTGCGCGGCCGAGCTGACCGACACCACCCGCGCGCCCCCGGCCGCCGCGAGCGCGCCGCGCAGGCCGGAGGCCACCGCGAAGTGACCGAGGTGGTTGGTCGCGAACTGCAGCTCCCAGCCCTCCGGCGTGCGCAGCTCGGGGGTGGCCATCACTCCGGCGTTGTTGACCAGGATGTGCAGCGGGCCGTCCCAGCCGGCGACGAACGCGGCGACCGACGCCCGGTCGGCGAGATCCAGCGGCGCCACGTGGATCTCCTTGTTGCCCGTGCCGGCGACGATGTCGTCGGCGGTCCGCCGGCCCGCCGCGACGTCACGGACCGCGAGGGTGACCTCGGCGCCGGCCCCGGCCAGCACCCGGGCCGTCTCGACCCCGATGCCGGACGACGCGCCGGTCACCACGACCCGGCGGCCACCGAGATCGACTCCGACCGCGACCTCCGCCGCGGTCGACTCGGCGGTGAACGGTGTGATGATCCGCCCGGGTGTCGCCATGATCTCTCCATTCCCGGGTGATCCGACCGTGCGGCCCACACCCGATCCGCGCCCGTATGGCCCAGTTAGCCCAGGTAGCCCACCATCTGGTCCACGGCGGACGCTACCGCCATCCGCGGGGCCGGTTCCGACACCCGCCGGCACACCTCAGGAGCAGGGCGGGTCGTAGGGCGTGTCCGGGAAGTTGGCGTGCCACTCCTTGGCGCCGATCCGGTTCGCCGGGTCGGCGCAGGCGTCGCGGGTGAGCACCGCCGGGTCGACCGTCCACAGCCGGACGGAGCCGTCACCGCCGGCCGACACGACGGTCCGCCCGCCGGGGACGAACATCGCCGCGCTCACCGCCTTCGTGTGCCCACGCAGGTCGGTGAGCGCGACGGGGTCCGCCGGGGCGGAGACGTCGGTGAGCCGGACGGTCTCGTCCTCGCTGGCCGTGACCAGGATCTTGCCCTGCGGGCCGAAGGCGACGCTGGTCACCCCGCCGACGCCACCGGGGGTGGAGCCCAGGTCGACGACCGGTCCCGGGCCGCCGACCCGCCAGGTGCGCACGGCGCCGTCGATGCCGCCGGCGGCGAGGGTCGAGCCGTCGACGGAGAACGCCACGGACCGCACCGTGCGGCCGGTGCCGCGCAGGGTGGAGCTGGTGGCGGGCCGGGCCGGGTCGGTCACGTTCCACAGCCGGACGGAGCCGTCGTCGCCGGCGAGGGCCAGCAGGCCGCCGCGTGGGGAGAACGCGACCGAGCGGATCCCGGCGACGGCGCCGTCGGTCGCCGACCGCCGCTGCGGGCGGGAGGGGTCGGTCACCGCCCACAGGCCGACCTGGCCGTCGTCGCCGCCGGAGGCGAGGGTGGCGCCGTCCGGGGCGAACGCGACGGACCGCACCCGGTCCCGGTGGAACGCGAGGGTGGCGAGCGCGCCGACGCGGGCGGGGTCGGTGACGTCCCACAGCCGGACGGACCCGTCGCCGACCCCGGCCGCGAGCAGGTTCCCGCCCGGGTTGAAGGCCACCGAGTAGACCCAGTCACCGACCCCGGCGACGGTGCCGGCGTGGACGGGGCGGGCGAGGTCGGTGAGATCCCAGAGCTCGATCGTCCCGGCTTCCGTCCCGGCGGCGAGCAGCCGGCCGTCGGGACGCAGGGCGGCGCTCAGGACGTGGCCGCCCAGCGACGCCACCACCGGGTCGATGTCCGCCGCGAACAGGCCGATCACCGCGTTGCGGGTGGATGTCGACTCCGGCGCGGCGTGGTAGGCCGCGAGCGCGAGCCGGCGGGCGAGCGGACGGTCCTGCAGCTGCAGCCGCAGTGCCCGGGCCGCGGCCTGCTCGGGGACGCCGGTCGGGCTCGGCGCGCCCCGGTTGTCGACCACGACGAGCGTGACCGTCGCGATGACCGCGGCCAGGATCGCCGCGAGCAGTGCCCTCCCGCGCCATCCGCCTCGCCTCGGCCCGCTCCGGTTCCGGTTGCGGCCATCCGTTCCGACCCGCCCCGCCGCCCCGCCCCGCCCCGCCGATTCGGCTCGGCCCGCCGCTCGGGCCCGGGCGCCCGCCTCCGGCCGCCCGGACGCCTTGGCCCGGCCGGTCGTCGCGGCCGGGCCGGTCGTGGCCGGCGCCGGCGAGCTGTGCGGGGACAGGACGGTCACCGGGGTCGGCGGGACGGCCTGCGTCTCCACCGACGCCGAGGACAGCGACGGCGACGACGGGTTCCCGGGCGTTCCCGGCGGCGCGGGCGTTCCGGGTGTTCCGGGTGTTCCCGGCGTCCGGGGTGTCCCGGGCGCGACCGGTTGGACGAGCGCGGCGACCTCGGCGAGCGGGAGTCCCAGGGGCAGCTCGGCCTCGTCCACGCGCATGTCGAGCAGCCGGGCGTAGAGCTGCTCGGCGGTGGGTCGGTCGGCCGGGGCCTTGCGCATCGCGTCCTCGACCAGCGGGCGCAGCGAGTCCTCGAAGCCGTCGAGGGCGGGGGTGTCGTTGACCGTGCGGTAGAGCAGGGCCGCCGCCGGGCCGGTGCCGAAGGGATAGCGGCCGGTGCCGGCGTACACGATCACCCCGCCCCAGGCGAAGACGTCCGCCGCGGAGGTGATCGTGTCCCCGCGGGCCTGCTCGGGGGCCATCAGCGCGGGGGTGCCGACCGGATACTCCCCGCTCAGCACGGACGCCGTGTCGAGCGCGCGGGCGATCCCGAAGTCGATGACCTTCGGGCCGAGCCGGGAGAGCACGATGTTGCTGGGCTTGAGGTCGCGGTGGACGATGCCGGCGCGGTGGATCGCCATCAGCGCGGTCGCCATGCTGGCGGCGAGCTGGTGCAGCTCGGCGGGGTGCAGCGGCCCGCGCTCACGGACCACCTCGGCCAGGGTCGGGCCGTCCACGAACTCGGTGACCAGGTAGGGCACGTCGGCGGTGACGTTCACGTCGAGCACCGCCGCGGTGCAGAACCGGGCGACCCGCCGGGCGCTGTCCGCCTCCCGCTTCAGCCGCTCCCGGAACTCGGCGACCCGCGCCAGGTCGGGTCGGACGAGCTTGACGGCCACCTGCCGCCCGGAGCCGTTCACCCCGAGATAGACGGTGCCCATGCCGCCCGCCCCGAGACGGCGCAGCAGCCGGTACGGCCCGACCCGCACCGGATCGGTGCCGTCGAACCCGTCGGCTTCACCGAGGCTGGACGAGCTCACCGTCACCCGCTACGACTGCCGCCGCCGGGGGCCGTGCAGCTGCCGCCGCCGGGGGCGACGGCCACGCAGGGGGGCCGTCTGGCGGTGGACGGCGAGGGACCCGAACGCGAGCAGGAACGGCAGCGCCACCGACGGGACGGAGGCACTCGTGTCCGCGGAGACCAGCATCATGTCGACGCCGGAGGCGAGGTGGGCCCCGCAGTCCGCGACAACCTGCCGGTGGCCGGGACGGAAGCTCGCGAAACGCACCACGGTCTCGAAACGCCCGTCCTGGTCGGCGACGGTGCGCCCGACGAGCTCGCCGTCGGCGGTCAGGGTCGTCTCCGCGCCCGGGGCGCAGCCGGCACCCTGGGCGTAGAGGAGGTCACCGGCGGCCAGAGCGTACCGGTCGAAGCGCAGCTCCCCGGGTACGGGCTCGCGCGCGACCGGGACCCCGGGCGGCGGTGGCGGCGAGCCGGGCCGGGCGACCGGGGCGCAGGCGCCGAGGACACGCACCGTGCCCGGCGGGCACTTCGCCGCCTCGACCGGCTCGGCGCACCGGCTCCCGAGCGGGACGGTGACACCGCCCGGGCAGGACGTGCGACCGGGCGGGCAGGCGGCGGTGCTGGGCGCGGTGGAGCCGTCCCAGCAGGCGACCGGCGCGGGCCGGGCCGGTGCCGGCTTCGGGCACGGCTCCCCCACGGCCACGCTGACCGGGCTGTCCGGGCACTGGACGCGCCGGATCGGGCAGTCGCCGGCCGTCCGGGCCCACGAGCCGTCGGCACAACGCACGACCGGCGCCCCGCCACCACCGCCACCGTTCGTCCCGTCACCGTTCGCCCCGCCACCACCGTTCGCCCCGCCACCACCGCCCGTCCCGCCACCACCGCCCGTCCCGCCACCACCGGAGGGGCTGCCGGTCGGGTGGTCGACCGGCGGGCAGCCGGGCAGGGGCAGCGCGTCGAACGGGCGGCCCAGCCTCGGGCAGACGACGGTGCCGCCGCAGTTCCCGTCCGGTGCCGCCGTCGAGCCGGTTCCCCGGCCGGCCCCGCAGGACGGGCTCGGCGTGGGGCCGGCGGTCCCGCCAGGGGTGGGGGACTCCCCGGGAGCGGCGGTCGCGCTGGGGGTGACCGGCGGGCAGCCGCGCCGGCGCGGCGCCGCCGGCCCGGTCGGGCACGAGGGCACGGCGGTCGGAGTGGCCGGTGCGGTCGTCGGGCTGTCGCCGCCCGCCCCGGCCCCACCCGGTCCGGTCGTGCCCGCGGGCACGTCCGGACCGCCGGAGTTCGGTTCGGTGGCGCCGGCCGGCGGCGCCGCTCCGGAACCCGTCGGCGGCGGCACCGGCTCCGCGGACGGCTCAGGGGCGGGCGCGGGCGCGGGCGGCGCGGGCGCGGGCGGCGGCTGTTCGGCCGGCGACCCAGCCGACGATTCAGAGCCGGACGTGGCCGCCGGCGGGACGGTGTCGAGCGCCGAGGCCGGCACGGCCGCGCCCCCGGCGGGCGGAACAGCACCGACGACACCGCAGAACAGAGCGGTGAAAGCGAGCAGGAGAACGCGGAGAACCCACGGTTTCCCGCGCATTCCAGCGGCGCGTCGTCCGCTCACCATCCACCACCCCCGGAACAGTTTTCCAGCATTGTTGAAGCCGGTCGCGATCCCGCCCGGCACGCGGGCCGGCGATCGCCGGTACCACCCATTGGTGGAGTTCAACGGCGCCGCGGCACCGGAAGTGCGCCGCCTCGAACGGTGCCCGCCCCCACCCAATACGATTGCGATGCGGGGCCGTCGACATCCTGGCCAGCGTAACATCCGATTCGGTGAGCCACCGGCCGGAAGGAGAGATGTGATTTCCGGATCGCGCGGGCCGGCAACGGCACCAAAATGCCGCCTCCTCGCCGCCCTTGTCCTCTGCATGACCTGGCTCGGGGTATTCTTCGCACCCGCCGCCCGGGCGGAGAACGACAATACGACACGGCTGTCCGTCAGCGTCGACGGCCGACCGCTCGATGGTGACGTCGTCCTCGACGCGTCGGCCGCGACCCGCCTCGTCGTGGGCCTGGAGAACCTCGGCCGGTCGGCGCTCGAGGTCGACTCGATGCGCCTGAGCGGGACGGTGCTCGGCCTGACCTTCTTCGACTACGACACCCGGGTGCGCACGACCGTCCCGGCGCGCGGCGCGGCGACCTGGACGGTCGATCTCGACCTGCGTGACCTCGCCCACCGGGCCAGCGGCTCGCTGCCGGTGACGGTGGAGATCCGCGACACGAACCTCGCCACGGTGGCCGCGGCGAACGGGCACGCCGACGTCCGCGGCTCGCTGTTCTCCACCTACGGCCTGTTCGGCCTGGGCCTGTTCACTCTCGCGGGCCTGCTGCTCGCGGCGGCCCTGCTCGCGGCACGGCGGGACACCCCCGGGCCCGCACCATGGCGGCGTGGCCTGCGTCTCGTCCCCGCGGGCGCCGTGGCGGGGCTCTTCCTGGTCCTCGCGCTGTCGGCGGCACACCTGACGACCCCGTCGACACCCACCGACCTCGCGATCACCCTCTGCGGGGCGCTGATCGCCTTCGGGATCGGTCGCGTCCTGCCGACCCACGCCCAGCCCGGGGGTGCTCACACCCGTGAAGAACCGGCTTCGTCCTGATCCTTCTACGGAGTGGGTGTCAGCTGCCGGCGAGCCTTCACGACGGGACGGTCACGGACGCGGGACGGCCACCGGCGATCATCGCGGCCCGTCGACCATCGAAGATCAGCCGGTGGCCGTGGGTCACCGCACGGAACCACCGAGAACGCCGCTTTGACATTTTTCAGGCGTTCCCCGCCTCGCGTTCCCGGTCATCCGCCTGGAAAAATTTCGACAATCATCCCGAAACGAACCGCAGGTCGGAGGTCGGTCAGACCACGGGAAGAATGTAGTCTCCGCTGCCGGAGAAGGTGTGTCCGCCACCTGCGGGACAGGCACCGTAACCGGGATGCCCGTTGAACCACAGCCCCTCACACTTCGAACACCACCGCCAATAATTTTGGGCCACGCGGGCCACACCGACCGTGCTGAGAGTCAAAGCGCCGGCGGTCACCACGACCGCTCCCGCCGGATCAATATTTCGGACGGGCGCACGCAAGCATGCGGTCCACCCAGCGGACCGGCGACCAATCCTTCTCAACCTTCTCCGACGACATGACGTCAGGGTGCGAGGTCCTCGCTTTCGATCCGAATGCTACTCAGACTTCGTCGACCGCCCTCGCTACAGCCCAGCGTATCCCGATTAGGCTAGCCGGACGGGTCCGGCACACCGCACGGCAGCCAGGTTAAGATCTTGCGACACCATTGGACAGTTCGACTGTTTTTACTCGATTGAATGATTACCGGTCCGAACTTCTCCGCCATTAGAACCGGTTTAACAAAGTATTCCGAACAGGGGCATGGCAGGTAGGTCTGCGAATGGTGCCTGGGACCGGGGAAAATCAGGAGACGGTCGGCGATGAGGTCTCTGGGCGCGGTTGGCACCGCGGGCTCCGGGGCGTCCACGGCGGTTCCGCTACCCGGGACGCCGCCCGGTCGAGGACCGGGCGGCGTCGAACGGGATCCGATGGATGCTGCGCGATGACGTGCCCTGGCGGGAGTCGCCCACGGGCTTGTTCGGGGTGTCGGGGTGAGGTGCTGGCGTCGCCTGGGGGGTTGGGCCGCCGCCGGGGTGTGGCAGGAACTGCGCACCCGGCGCCGGCGTCGAGCCGCAGGGCCGGGTCCGTCCGGCGGGGCCGCAGGCGGGCGGTCGACGTCAACCCCCGCCTGCGCCCGGTGCCGGGCATGGTTTCGAGGAACCACGGCGGCTCGGTGACAGCCAGAACTCACCCACTCGCCACGCATCGCCGGGCGATGGGATCCGGCGCGCGAAGATCCCGGCCGCGTGCCCGTGCTGCGCCACGGCCCCGGCCACGGCCCGGCCTGCGCTCCGCGGCGGTTCGAACATGATCAAAATAGTGGTACCGAACGCCTCAGAGACTGATCGCCGTCCTGCCGCTTCGGGCCCGTCTCAGCCGGGGAACGGGCCGGCGCGGCCGAGCAGCGCCGGCACGTCGGTCCCGAGCTGCGCGCCGATCCACCGGCCGGTGTCCGCGAGCTGACGGAGATCCACACCGGTCGGGACGCCCATCCGGTCGAGCAGGTAGACGAGGTCCTCGGTGGCGATGTTGCCGGTGGCCGCCGGGGCGAACGGGCAGCCCCCGATGCCCCCGGCGCTGGCGTCGAGCGTCTCCACACCGGCACCGAGCGCGGCCACGGCGTTGGCGTAACCGGTGTTGCGGGTGTTGTGGAAGTGGCACCGCAGGGCGACGCCGGGAGCGACGTCGCGGACGGCCGCCACCAGCTCGGTGACCTGGGTGGGCACCCCGACACCTATGGTGTCGGCCAGGGCGATCTCCGCGGGTTCCGACTCGGTGACCCGTCGGGCCAGGTCCCGGACCCGCTCCGGGCTCACCTCGCCTTCGAACGGGCAGCCGAACGCGGCCGAGAGCGTGACGGACGCCCTGATGCCGGCCTGGCGGGCCAGTTCCGCGATCTCCGACCAGGCGCGCAGGCTCGCCTCGACGGTCATCCCCTGGTTGCGTTCGCTGAACGTCTCGGTGGCGAGGACGACCATGTTGACCTCGTCGACGCCCGCCTGCAGGGCGCGTTCGAATCCCCGCCGGTTCAGGACCAGGCCGATGTAGGAGACCCCGCCGTCGCGGGGGACCTGCGCCATCACCTGTTCGGCGTCGGCCATCTGCGGCACCCGCTTCGGGTGCACGAACGCCGTCGCCTCGATCCGGCGCACGCCGCCGGCGACGGCGCGCCGGATCAGCTCCACCTTGGTCTCGGTCGGGAGCAGCGTCTTTTCGTTCTGCAGGCCGTCACGCGGGCCTACCTCGCAGATCGTGATGGCCACGCGGTTACTCCGTTCACGGGTTCGACTGGTGCCGGTCGGATACTGGGTGCCGGTCCGATACTGGTGTCGGTCAGATGATGCCGTCGGCGACGAGTTGTTCGCGGTCGGCGGGGCTGAGGCCGAGCAGGCCGCCGTAGACGGTCTCGTTGTGCTCGCCGAGCTCCGGGCCCAGCGAGCGGATGCCGCCCGGCGTGGCGGACAGCCGCGGCGCGACGTTCTGCATCGGGAACTCGCCGAGGCGGTCGTGCAGCAGCCGGACGACGGCCTTGCGGGCCTTGAAGTGCGCGTCGGTGACCATGTCGGCCGCCGTGTAGATCCGGCCGGCCGGGACACCCGCCTCGTGCAGGCGGTCGAGGAGCTGCTCCGAGGGCTGGGTCGCGGTCCACTCGCCGATGATCTTGTCGAGCTCCTCGAGATTCTCGCCGCGCCCGTGGTGTGTGTCGAAGTGCGGGTTCGTCGCCAGTTCAGGGCTGCCCATGACGTCGCAGAGGCGGGTGAAGATGGTGTCCCGGTTCGCCGCGATCAGGATCTCCGCGCCGTCCGCGGTGGTGTAGACGTTGCTGGGCGCGACCCCCGGCAGGATGGAGCCGGTGCGCTCGCGCCGGAAGTCGGCCAGCTCCCATTCCGGCACCAGGGCCTCCATCAGGGCCAGCACGGCCTCGTAGATGGCGGAGTCGACGACCTGCCCGCGACCGCTGCGCTCCCGGTTGAGCAGCGCCATGACCGTTCCGAGCGCCGCGAACGTGCCCGCCAGCGAGTCGCCGAGCGAGATGCCGGTGCGGCTCGGCGGGCGGTCCGGATTCCCGGTCGTGTAGCGGATGCCGCCCATCGCCTCCCCGATGGAGCCGAAGCCCGCCCGGTTCGCGTACGGGCCGTCCTGCCCGTAGCCGGTGACCCGGACCAGGACGAGCCCCGGATTGATACTCGAAAGAGTGTCGTACCCGAGGTTCCACCGTTCCAGGGTGCCGGGGCGGAAGTTCTCCACGAGCACGTCCGCGTGCTCGGCGAGTCGCCGTACCAGTTCCTGGCCGCGGGCGTCCCGCAGGTCACAGGTGATGGACTTCTTGTTGCGGGCGATGATCGGCCAGGTGAGTGACAGTCCGCCCGGCGCCTGGCTGCCCCAGTTGCGCATCGGGTCGCCCCCGGCGGGGTCCTCTATCTTGATGACTTCCGCGCCGAAGTCGCCCAGCAGCTGCCCGCAGAACGGGCCGGCGATCAATGAACCGAGCTCGAGAACACGGCATCCCGTCAACGGCCCGTGCACTTCTCCGTTGCCCACTGGTCTCCTCAGCTTTCCACTTGGCTCGGTCAGATTTTTCGGGCCGCGGTGTCGGCTTCCCAGATCGCGTTGAAGATGCGCCGCGGCGCCTGCGCGTCGCCGACCAGGTGGACGTCGAGACCGGTGCCGTCGAGCTCACGGGCGAGCAGGTCGTCGACGGTGTTGCCGAGAACGAGCACGACACCGTCGACGTCGGACAGCTGGGAGGTCTCACCGGTGAAGACGTCGGCCAGGGTGACGGTGTCCTCGTCGATGGCGCGCACCTCGACGTTCGGCGTGAAGGTGACCCCGGAGCGCCGCAGCTGCCCGAACGCGAACGGAAGATCATGACCGTCGGCGAAGGCATGCCCGAGCTGGGGGTACTGCGAGATCACGTGCACCTCGTGGCGGCGCTGGGCCAGGTACTCGGCGGTGACGAACGCCTGGCGGTCGCCGGTGTCGTCGACGATCAGGATCCGGTTCGGCAGGTCGACGCCTCCGGTGAGGATCTCCACCGGGGTGTAGACGTTCCACTGGTCCGAGCCGGGTAGCGCCGTGGCGTCCCGGGCCCACCGTTCGGGACGGCGAGCCGTCCAGCCGTGGCGCAGCGGCGTGGATCCGGTGGCGACCACGACCGCCTCGAACCGGCCGACCAGCTCGTCGGCCGTGGCCCGGTGCTTGAGCTGGACCGTCACGTCGGTCCGGGCCAGCTGGGTGATCAGCCAGTCGGTCACCCCGGTCCACTCCCGGTAGGACGGTGCCCGCGCGATCAGGTTGACCTGGCCGCCGAGGGTGTCGTCCTGCTCGAAGAGGGTGACCTCGTGGCCGAGCTCGGCGGCGGTCAGCGCGGCACGCAGCCCGGCCGGACCGCCGCCGACGACCGCGACCCGCCGGCGACGCCGCTGCCGGGTCTCGTCGTGCCGGAACTCCCGCTCCCGGCCGACCTGCGGATTGTGGATGCACGCCAGCGGGCCGCGAGCGAAGGAGGCGACGCACCAGTTCGCGCCGACGCAGGGCCGGATGTCGTCCGGGCGCCCCTGCTCGGCCTTGACCGCCCACAGCGGATCGGCGATCAGCTGACGGGCCATGCCGACGAACTGCGCCCGGCCGCTCGCGAGGATGTCCTCGGCCATCTCCGGGGTGGTGATCCGCCCGACGGCCACGACCGGCAGCGAGACCGCGCGGGTGATGTTCGCGGTGTCGGCGACCTCGTAGCCGGCGGGCCGCGCCGCCGAGGTGCCGTAGATCTGCATCCGGTCCAGGTAGGTGCCCTGGGTGGTGGAGATGTAGTCCAGGGCGCCCCAGCTCTCGACCTCCGTCGCGATGCGCACCCAGTCGGCGTTGTCGAGGCCCTGCCCGGGGCCGTCGTTGCTGTTGACCCGGATCCCGAGCACCCGGTCGGCGGGAACGACCTGGCGCACCTCCTCGACGATGCGGCGGACGATGCGGATCCGCCCCTCGAACGAGCCGCCGTACTCGTCGGTGCGGTGGTTCGTGGCGGGGGACAGGAACTGGCCGAGCAGGTAGCCGTGCGCCAGCCCGTGGACCTCGACGCCGTCGACACCGCCCTGGATCGCGTACCGCGCCGCCAGGACGTAGTGCGCGACCAGCTCGTCGATCTCCCGGTGGGTCACCTCATGCGGGATCTCCCGGTACACCGTGTCGGGCACCGGGCTCGGCGCCCAGGTGGGCAGCCGGCTGATGATGCCGTCGGTCTGCCGCCCGCGGTGCCACAGCTGGGCCATCAGCAGCGTGCCGTGCGGCTGGACGGCGGCCGCGATCTTGCGGTAGCTGTCCACCACCGCTTCCTCGTAGGCCAGGATCACCCCGCGCCGGGGCCGGGTGGTCGGGTGCACCGCCATGGCCTCCATGGTGATCACGGCCACCCCGCCGCGGGCCCGCTCGGCGTAGTAGTCCGCGCTGGCGTCGGCGAAGGTGCCGTCGGTGGAGAACTCGGTGGCGTGCGCGGCGAGCCAGAGCCGGTTGCGGGCCGTACGCGGCCCCAGTGCGATCGGGGAGAACAACGTCGGGTACTCGTGGGGCATTCGTGCCTCCAGGGCCTCGGCCGCGGGCGTCAGTGGTGGGCCAGGAGCTGCCCGAAGCCCTCCGCCTGGTCGTCGACGTCGTTGCTGCGCAGCGCGTACCAGTAGGTCGCCGTGTTGACCGAGATCACCGGAAGCTCGAGCCACTGCTCGGCCTCCGCGGCGATCCGGCCCATGGACATGTTCGCGCCGAACTGGACGATCGCCCGCGGCCGGTCGGCGGCGAGCCGCTTCAGCTCGCGCCGCAGGGTCTCCCCCGAGGTGTGCGCGATCTGCACCGCCGTGGGGCTGCGCAGGTGGACCGCGGTGTGCAGCTCGTAGCCGCGGCTCTCCACGAAGGAACGCAGATGCGGCTCCGAGGACGGCTGATAGGGGGTGATCAGACTGATGGGCCCGTCCTCGACACCGACCGCCCGCAGCGCGCTGGGGATCGCGTCTCCGGCGTGGATGAGCTGAAGATCCTCACCGAACTTGGCCCGCAGCCGGTCCCGGATCGCCTCACCGGCCTTCGGGTCGCCGTAGACCGCCTCGATGGAGACCCCGAGCACGACACACGCCGGGTCGCAGGTCAGGACGGACCCGACCGCGTCGTCGACATTGCGGTCGATGTCCCGGACGAGCCCGTCGAAGTCCTCGTCGTTGTTGACAACCCAGTCGGGGATGTGAATGCGCGCGATGTGGTTGGTCACTCCGCGCGGCCGCATGTCGTCATACTCGGGCTGCACGACGGTGTTCACCGAGGGCGTGACCACACCCAGTTTCAGTCGCCAGCCTAACGCGTCCGTCATCACAAGCTCCGTTCCGTCGAGTCCCGGCTCTGTCCGTTCCCGGCGAGCGATGAGTGGCGAGCGGTGCGTGGCACGCGACCACCGGCGTGGCACGCGCCGGGCCGACCCGCGCCGGGCCGGAGACGCCGGACGGCGAGCTCACCGACCTCGTCACCGGAGCCCGCACCGGTCACCGGAGCCCGCACCGACCCGCGCCGGACGGTGTGGGTCACCCGGCCGCGCGCGTCACCGGCCGGCGGTGCCGGCAGCCGCGACCCCCTGTCGCGTCGGCTCGGCAACCGGCCCTTATTGCATACACTTTGCCCGGAAGCATCGCAAGAGTCTTGCAACAAAACGGTCCTCCGACCTATATTGCATACACCCTTCCTCCCTGAGGCGGTGTTCGGATGGCCAACGCAGGCCCTCGACGGACCGGACCACGGCGACCTACATCACCGCGACCCGCAGCACGGCGACCGGGATGGCGGCACCCTGGAACGCGGTGTCCTGGAACGCGACGCTCCGCCGCACGCGGCCGGGCGGAGCTGGGCGGCGAGGCGACAACCGGGGCCGGGCCGACCAGCCGAGGTCGCCGCGAACCGACTGACCGACCCGGGCGTGGTGCCCGTCCAGGCCACCTCGCCCGCGGCGCGCACGAAGCAGGTTGACGGCATCCGTGATGACGGCGTCCGTGGCCTCCGTGGCGAATTCGCGATTATTGCCGAGAGGGGCGAATATGGCGGTAAAAGTTTACGAGCGCATCCTCCAGTTGTTCGAGGCCGAGGGGATCAAGACGATCTTCGGTATTCCGGACCCGAACTTCGTGCACATGTTCCACCTCGCGCAGGAGCGTGGCTGGACCGTGGTGTCGCCGCACCATGAGGAGTCCGCCGGGTTCATGGCGGAGGCGGTGTCGCGGATGACGGGGAAGGCGGCGCTGGCGATCGGCACCCTGGGCCCGGGTGTCGCGAACCTGGCCGGCGCGATGATGTGCGCGAAGGTCGAGAACTCGCCGGTGATCTTCCTGGGTGGTCAGCGGGCCCGGATCACCGAGCAGCGGGTCCGCCGGGGGCGGATCCAGTTCGTGCAGCAGGCCGACCTGTTCGCGCCGTCGGTGAAGTACAGCGCGAGCATCGAGTACCCCGACCAGACCGACGAGATCATCCGTCAGGGTCTGCGCAAGGCCCTGTCGGGCACGCCGGGCCCGGTGTACATCGAGTACCCCTCGAACGTGATCCTCGAGGAGCTCGACGTCCCGGAACCCCTGCCGCCGGCGGCGTACCGGCTGGTGGACCAGACCGCGGGTCAGGACCGGATCGACGAGGCCGCGGCGTACATCCGCGCGGCCAGGCAGCCGATCCTGCTGGTCGGGCACGGGGTGCACACCTCCCGGGCGGGGGAGTCCGTGCGCGCGCTGGCCGAGGCGATGGCCTGCCCGGTCATCCAGACCTCCGGGGGCACCTCGTTCATCAAGGGCCTGGAGGACCGCACCTTCCCCTACGGCTTCTCCGCCGCG
>NZ_KB891242.1 GCF_000373365.1 Parafrankia discariae | reverse complement strand
TGCCGCATCGCCAGCACCATCTTCATGATCCCAGCCACACCCGCGGCGGCCTGGGTATGGCCGATGTTCGACTTGACCGACCCCAACCACAGAGGACGATCCTCCGGACGACCCTGACCGTAGGTCGCCAGCAACGCCTGCGCCTCGATCGGATCACCCAACGTCGTGCCCGTCCCATGCGCCTCCACCACATCCACCTCGGACGCGGACAGACCCGCACCCGCCAACGCCTGGCGGATCACCCGCTGCTGCGACGGACCATTCGGCGCCGTCAAACCATTCGACGCACCATCCTGATTCACCGCACTACCCCGCACCACCGCCAACACCGGGCAACCCGCGGCCAGCGCGTGCGACAGCCGCGTGACCAGCAGCATGCCGGCGCCTTCACCCCAGGCTGTGCCGTCGGCCGCCGCGGCGAACGACCGGCAGCGGCCGTCCGGGGACAGGCCGCGCTGGCGGGAGAAGTCGATGAACGCGTCGGGGGTCGCCATGATCGTGACTCCGCCGACGAGCGCCATCGTGCATTCGCCCTGGCGCAGCGACTGGGCTGCGAGATGCAAGGCGACCAACGACGACGAGCACGCCGTGTCCACCGTGACCGCCGGCCCCTCCAACCCGAACGTGTACGCCAGCCGACCGGACACCACGCTGCCGGCGGTGCCGGTGCCCAGGTAGCCCTCGAGGTCGGCGGGAACCGTCTGCCGATCGGCGGCGTAGTCGTGGCCGTTCGACCCGGCGAACACCCCGATCCGCGACCCGCGCAGCGACAGCGGGTCGACACCGGCCCGTTCGAACGCCTCCCAGGACGTCTCCAACAACAACCGCTGCTGCGGATCCATCGCCAACGCCTCACGCGGGCTGATCCCGAACAGCGCCGCGTCGAACTCCGCCGCGTCGTAGACGAACCCGCCCTCCCGCGCGTACGTCGTGCCCACGTGATCCGGGTCGGGATCGAACAGCGCGTCGAGGTCCCAGCCCCGGTCGGTGGGGAAGGCCCCGATCGCGTCCCCGCCGCCCAGTACCAGGTCCCAGAGCTGCTCGGGCGTCTCGACCCCGCCGGGGAACCGGCAGGCCATCCCCACGATCACGACGGGATCGTCGGTGACGGCGGTCGCGGCGGCCGGGCCCGGCGGCACGGGCGCCGATCCGGCGAGCGCGCCGGAGAGCCGTTCCAGCACGTATCGGGCGAGCTGTTCGGTCGAGGGATAGTCGAAGATCAGTGTCGCCGGCAGCGGGAGCCCGGTCGCCGTGGTCAGCCGGTTGCGCAGCTCGACCGCGGTGAGTGAGTCGAAGCCCAGCTCCTTGAACGCCCGACCGGCGTCCACCGCGTCGGTCGAGGCGTGGCCCAGCACGGCGGCGACGTGGGTGTGCACCACCTCGCCGACGAGCCGCTCCCGGTCCCCGGCGGGCAGGGCCGCCAGCCGCTGGGCGAACGACGACACGACGACGGCGCGCTCGTCCACCGGCCCGGCGGCGGCGCGCACCTGCGGGATGTCGGCCAGCAGCGGCCGGGGCCGGGCCGCGGCGAAGACCGGCAGGAACCGGTCCCATGCGACGTCGGCGACGGTGAGCAGACCCTCGTCGGCGCCGACCGCCTGCGCGAGCGCGGCGAGGGCGTGCTCGGGGTCCATGGCGACGAGGCCCGCCCGGCGCAGATGGGCCTGCTCGGCGGGGTCGGCCGCCATGCCGATCCGGTCCCAGGGCCCCCAGGCGAGGGCGGTCCCGGGACGGCCGGCCGCGCGGCGGCGTTCGATCAGCGCGTCCAGGGCGGCGTTGCCGGCGGCGTAGGCGGCCTGGTTGGCACTGCCCCACACCCCGGCGATCGAGGAGAACACGACGAAGGCGTCCAGCGGCGCGTCGCCCAGGAGGTCGTCGAGATGCAGCGCCCCGGCGACCTTGCCGGACACGACCCGCAGCAGATGGTCGGCGTCGGCCGTCATGAGCGGGGCGTCCTCGGCCACCCCGGCGGCGTGGACGACCGCGTTCACCGGGCCCACAGCGGTGAGCAGCTCGGCCAGCGCGTCGCGGTCCGCGACGTCACAGGCCCGCGCCTCGACGCCGACGCCGGCGCCGAGACCGACGCCGGTTCCGGGCAGGGCGCCGGCGCCGGCGCCGGACAGCTCGGCGACCAGAGCGGCGGCCCCGGGCGCGGCGGCACCGCGGCGGCTGACCAGCACCAGGCGCTCCGCCCCGGCCGCGGCGGCCCATCGGGCCACCTCGCCGCCGAGGCCGCCGGTACCCCCCGTGATCAGCACGGTGCCACGTGGACGCCACACCTCGCCGGTGCCCTCCGGTGCCGGGACGAGTCGGCGGACCAGGATGCCGTTGTCGCGGACCGCGGCCTGATCCTCCCCGCCGGGAAGACCGGCGAGGACGGCGGTCACCCGCGCACCCGCCCGCCGGTCGAGGGTGGCCGGCAGGTCGAGCAGGCCGCCCCACCGCTCGGGATGCTCCAGGCCGACTACCCGGCCGAGGCCCCAGACCTGCGCCTGGGTGACGTCGGCCGGCCCGTCCGAGCTGGCGGTGCGGACGCCGCCGCGGGTCACCAGCCACAGCGGCGCGGTGACGCCCACGTCGCCCAGGGCCTGCACCACTGACAGCGTGTCGGCGGGCAGACCGTCACCGAACGCGACGACCCCGGCGATCGGGCCCGCCGTGCCCGGCGGAGCGACCGGCGTGGACAGCGCGGTGAGCGCGGAGCTCAGCGCCGCCCGGTCGAGGCCGCCCGGCAGTGGCACGACGGCGGCGCCGGCCGCGGTCAGCACCGCGGCCAGCTCGGGCGACTCCCCGACCAGCAGCCAGGTGCCGGTGAGGGCGGCGGGGCCCGGGTCGGTCAGCGGCTGCCAGCGCACCCGGTACCGCCAGGAGCGCGTCGAGGCGACCAGCCGGCGGCGGGCCCACCAGGATCCCAGCGCCGGGAGTACCTCGGCCAGCGATGCGCGCTCGACGCCGAGCCGGTCGGCCAGGCCGGGCAGGTCCGCCCGTTCGACCGACTCCCAGAATCCGGACTCGCCGGTCGGGTCGGTGCCCGTCGGACGTCCCGCGGGGGTGGACGGCAGCCAGTACCGTTGCCGCTGGAACGCGTAGGTCGGCAGGTCCAGCAGCCGCCGCGCCCCGGTACCCGCGAACAGCGCGGGCCAGTCGACGTGGCCGCCATGCACGAAGACGTCGGCGACGGAGGTGAGCGCGCTCGACACCTCGTCCCTGTCCCGGCGCAGCATCGGTACGCAGACCGCCCCGGTACCAGTCGAGGTACCGACGCCAGTCGAGGACGCGGTGTCGGCCGGGGCCGGCAGGCAGTCGCGGACCATCGCCGTGAGCACGCCGTCGGGGCCGGCCTCCACGAAGCGGGTCACGCCGAGCGCGGTGAGGCTGCCGACCGCGGCCGCGAACCGCACCGGCTCGCGGACCTGCCGCACCCAGTACTCCGGATCGGACCACTGGCCGGGCTCGACGGGCCGGCCGGTCACCGTGGAGACCGCGGGCAGGGTGGGCTCGGCGAAGTCCAGGAAGCGCAGCAGCCGCCGGAAGTCGGCGAGCATGGGCTCCATCAGGCGCGAGTGGAACGCGTGGCTGGTACGCAGCCGGGCAGTCCGCCAGCCACGGCGGGCCGCCTCCGCCGAGGCCACCGCGATGGCCTCGGAAGGCCCGGAGAGCACCACGGCCGCCGGCCCGTTGACAGCGGCCAGGTCGACACCGGCCCCGCGCAGATCGGCCGCCCCGCGCCCGCCATCGACCTCGGGCAGATCAGCGACCCCGGGTATGTCGGTGGCGTCGAGCAGGTCGGCGAGGTCGGCCTCGCCGGCCTGCACCGCGAGCATCGATCCGCCGGCGGGCAGCTCCTGCATGAGTCGGCCGCGCGCGCCGACCAGCGCCGCCGCGTCGGAGAGGTCCAGCACGCCGGCGGCGTGGGCGGCGGTGACCTCGCCGATCGAGTGGCCGGCGACGACCTCCGGGGTGACTCCCCACGACCGCAGGAGCGCGAGCAGCGCGACCTCGACCGCGAAGATCGCGGGCTGGGCGTACTCGGTGCGGTCCAGCAGCTCCGGCCCGTCGGCCAGCACCGTGCGCAGTGGACGGTCGAGCTGGTGGTCCAGGTGCCAGCAGACCTCGTCGAGCGCGTCGGCGAACACGGGGAACGCCTCGGCGAGCCGCCGTCCCATCGCGAGCCGCTGCGAGCCCTGACCGGTGAACAGGACGGCCAGCCGCCCGGCGCCGGCGACGCCCCGGACGACCGCGGGCGACGGGTCGCCGCCGGCGAGCGCCGCGAGTCCGGCGTGCAACCCGCCCGCGTCGGCGCCGAGGACGACCGCCCGGTGCCCGAACCGGGCGCGGGTGGTGGCCAGCGACAGCCCGAGGTCGGCGGGGGTCGCGTCACCGAGCGACAACCGGGTCAGCAGGTTGGCGGCCTGCCCGCGCAGCGCGTCCGGGCTGGCCCCCGAAACGACCAGCGGGACGACCGGCGACGCGGCGCCCGGCGGGACAGCGCCCGGCGCGCTGTCGGTGGTCTCGGTGACGTCGACGCCTTCGAGGAGAAGGTGGACGTTCGTTCCGCTCATGCCGAACGACGACACGGCGGCCCGGCGCGGCCGGTCCCGCGCCGGCCAGGGGGCGGTCTCGGTCACCAGCCGGACGGTCCCGGAGCTCCAGTCGACGTGCGGGGTGGGCTCGCCGACGTGCAGCGTGGCGGGCAGCACCCCGTGCCGCATCGCCAGCACCATCTTGATGACCCCGCCGACACCGGCCGCGGCCTGGGTGTGGCCGATGTTCGACTTCAGCGAGCCGAGCCACAGCGGGGCGTCGGACGGCCGTCCCCGCCCGTAGGTGGCCAGGACCGCGTTCGCCTCGATCGGGTCGCCGAGGGTGGTGCCGGTGCCGTGTGCCTCCAGCGCGTCGACCTCGTCGGGGGCGAGGCGGGCCGCGGCGAGGGCGTGCCGGATGACCCGCTGCTGGGCGAGGCCGTTCGGGGCGGTCAGGCCGTTGCTGGCGCCGTCCTGGTTGACGGCGCTGCCGCGGATCACCGCCAGGACCCGATGGCCGAGCCGGCGGGCGTCGGAGAGCCGCTCGACGAGGAGCATGCCGGCGCCCTCGGACCAGCCGGTGCCGTCCGCGGCGGCGGAGAAGGGCTTGCTGCGGCCGTCCGGTGCCATGCCCCGCTGGCGGCTGAAGGCGATGAACGAGGCGGGACTGGCCATCACCGCGACACCGCCGGCGAGGGCCATCGTGCACTCGCCCTGGCGCAGCGCCTGGGCGGCGAGGTGCAGCGCGACCAGCGACGAGGAGCAGGCGGTGTCGACGGTCAGCGCCGGGCCCTGGAAGCCGAAGGTGTAGGCGACCCGGCCGGAGGCGACGCTGGCCGCGTTGCCGGTCAGCAGGTACCCCTCCAGCCCGTCGGTGGCGTCGGCGATGCGCGGGCCGTACTCCTGGGTCTCGGCGCCGACGAACACCCCGACGCGCTCGTCGCGCAGGCCGGTGGGGTCGATGCCGGCCCGTTCGAACGCCTCCCAGGACGTCTCCAGGACGAGGCGCTGCTGGGCGTCCATGGCGAGCGCCTCGCGCGGGTTGACGCCGAAGAAGTCGGCGTCGAACCGGTCCGCGTTGTAGAGGAAGCCGCCGCGCCGGGCGTAGCTGGTGCCGGGCTGGTCGGGGTCGGGGTGGTAGAGCGCGTCGAGGTCCCAGCCACGGTCGGCGGGGAACTCGCCGATCACGTCCGCACCGGACGTCAGCAGCCGCCACAGGTCCTCCGGTGAGGCGACCTCGCCGGGGAAGCGGCAGGCCATGCCGACGATGGCGATCGGCTCGTCGTGCGGCGGCGGCGGCAGCTCACCGGCCACGGCCTCCGGTGCGAGGTCGAGCAGCTCGGCCTCGAGGTGCCGGGCGAGCGCCACCGGTGTCGGATGGTCGAAGACGAGCGTGACCGGCAGCGCGAGCCCGGTAGCCGCCTTGAGCCGGCTGTGCAGTTCGACCGCCGTCAGGGAGTCGAAGCCGGACTCGAAGAACGTCCCCGTCGGGTCGAGCGGATCGACCGGGTCGCCGGTGCCGACCGGGGCGGCTGGAGCGCCCGAGTCAGCCGGGTCGCCGGGTGCGCCCGAGCCGCCGGAACCGCCCGCCGAGCGTCGCAGAGCGCCGGCCGCCAGCCCGGTGACCAGATCGACGAGGAGCCGATGCCGGTCGGCGGCGGCCAGCCTGGCGAGCCGGTGCCGCAGCCCGGGTTCACCGACCGGTGTACCCGCGTCACCCCGCGGTTCGGACGCGGAATTCCCGGCCGCCGCGGAACCCCCGGCCGACACCGAATCCCCGGACGAAATCGCCATGTCACGCCCCACAGTTCTTGCGAAGATGTCAGCAAACACCCGACGCTATCGGCGAAGGCTAGCTTTGCCGACACTTCCACCACACCCCTAGCCGGCCCCTAAAAGGGCCGGGGGTGTCGGAAAAAGAATGCTGTGGCAGCGAAATCTAATTCGGAGCCAGGCTCTTCCGGCGGCGGTTGCCTCGGGTGGCCGTGGCCGCGCCGGATGTGCCCTGACGATCCTACCCACACCACGTCGAAGGCGGGCCGTTCTTCCAGCTCAATCGGCCGGGATAGGGGCGGCTAGGGTCGCCTAGGGGTTGCCCGGACGCCACAAAGGACCGGTAATTCCCATGGGCATCCACCCATCTCGGCGGCTCGCCGTGCGCGTGTTTCCTTTCCGTTCACCGCCGGCATCTCCCCGACCCTTTTACGCAGAGAAAGCGACGCGATGCGGGTTGCCTGCTGGCAGGCCGGGCAGCGCCCGGCCGAGCGCGGCCTGGTGGCGCGGCTGCGCGACGCGGCGGCGAAGGCCGCCGGCGAGGGCGCTGATCTTCTCGTCACACCGGAGCTGTCCGCCGTCGGCTACCACCTCGGCCGGGCGCGCACCACCGACCTGGCGGAACCGGCCGACGGCCCGCTGCGCGAGACGATGAGCCGACTGGCCGCGTCCGCGGGTCTGGCCGTCGTCTACGGCTGGCCCGAGGCCGCCGGCGGCGGGGTCTACAACGCCGTCCAACTGATCGACGCCCACGGCGAGGTCGCCGCGCACTACCGCAAGACCCATCTGTACGGCGACTTCGACACCGCGACCTTCCTCCCCGGGGATCGGCCGGTGGTCCAGGCGCGGGTCGGCGGCGTCACCGTCGGCCTGCTGATCTGCTACGACGTCGAGTTCCCCGAGATCGTCCGGGCACACGCGCTGCGCGGCACCGAGCTGCTCGCCGTGCCGACCGCGCTGTCCCGGCCGTGGGAGCTGGTCGCCCGCACGCTCGTCGCGGCCCGTGCCTTCGAAAGCCAGCTCTTCATCGCGTACACGAACTGGGTCGGCACCGCGCCCGACGGCTACTGCGGCCTGAGCCGGGTGGTCGGGCCGGACGGCCTGGTGATCGCCGCCAGCGAGCCGGCCCCGGCGGCCACGCCCCCCACGACCGGGGACGGGAAGGCGGACGGGGAGGCTCTGCTCGTCGCCGACGTCGACCCGGCGGCGCTGGCCGCCGCCCGGCGGCTCACCCCGTATCTGGGCGACCGGCGCCCCGAGCTCTACGGCGACCTGACCGGTCCGGCATGACCACCCCGACGGTTGACCGCCGCGGGGAGCGGCCGGACCGGACCGGACCCGGTCCGGTGACGATGTTCGGCCCCGACTTCCCGTTCGCCTACGACCGGTGGCTGAGCCATCCCGCCGGGCTGGGCGCGCTGCCGTCCACCCGCCACGGAACACCGGTGGCCGTCATCGGCGGCGGGATCTCGGGCCTGGTCGCCGCCTACGAGCTGATGAGGCTCGGGCTGCGGCCGGTGGTGTTCGAGGCCGAGCAGCTCGGCGGCCGGATGCGGTCCGTCGGCTTCCCCGGCCACCCGGACGCGGTCGCCGAGCTGGGCGCGATGCGCTTCCCGCCCTCGGCGACCACCCTGTTCCACTATGTCGACCTGGTCGGCCTGGGCACCCGGCCGTTCCCGAACCCGCTGGCCGAGCCGACCGCCGGCACGCTCATCGACCTCAACGGGGCCCGGCACTGGGCCCGCACCATGACCGACCTGCCGGACGTCTACCAGGAGGTCTGGGAGGCCTGGAGCAAGACGCTGCAGGAGGGCGCGGACCTGTCGGCGATGGACAACGCGATCCGCCGCCGGGACACCGCCACCATCAAGTCGATCTGGAACCGGCTGGTCCGCGAGCTGGACGACGAGTCGTTCTACGGGTTCCTCGCCGCCGCGCCGGCGTTCGCGTCGTTCCGGCACCGGGAGATCTTCGGCCAGGTCGGCTTCGGCACCGGCGGCTGGGACACCGACTTCCCGAACTCCATGCTGGAGATCCTCCGGGTGGTCTACACCGGCGCCGACGATCGGCATGTCAGCATCGTCGGCGGCTGTCAGCTCCTCCCGACGCGGCTGTGGCGGCGGGTGCCGGACCGGGCGGCGTACTGGCCCGCCGGCACCTCGCTCGCCGCGCTGCACCCGGGCGGACCGCGGCCGGCGGTCACCCGGCTGGCCCGAGCCGCGGACGGGATCCGGGTGGAGACGGCGTCCGGCGCCGACACCTTCGCCGCGGTGGTGCTGACCCCACAGGTCCGGCTGCTGCTCTCCACGATCGACTGCGACGAGTCCCTGCTGCCGACCGACGTGTGGACGGCCGTGGAGCGCACCCACTACATGGGCGCGTCGAAGGTGTTCGCGTTGACGGACCGACCGTTCTGGCGGGAGGTCGATCCCGCCACCGGACGGCCCGTGATGGGCATGACCCTCACCGACCGCGCCCCGCGCAGCGTCTACCTGTTCGACGACGGTCCCGACCAGCCCGGTGTGATCTGCCTGTCGTACACCTGGAACGACGACTCGCTGAAGGTCGCCGCCCTTCCGGCGGAGGAACGTCTGGCGATGATGCTGCGCGGCCTCGACCGCATCTATCCAGAGCTGGAGATCCGGAATCGGATCATCGCCGACCCGGTGACCGTGACCTGGGAGACCGATCCGCGTTTCATGGGGGCCTTCAAGGCGAACCTGCCGGGGCACTACCGCTACCAACGCCGGCTGTTCAGCCACTTCGTCCAGGCCGGGCTGCCCGAGCACCAGCGTGGCGTCTTCCTCGCCGGCGACGACATCTCCTGGACGGGTGGCTTCGCCGAGGGCGCGGTGACGACCGGCCTGAACGCGGTCTGGGGTGTCCTGCACCATCTGGGCGGCCGGACCCCGGCCGCCAACCCGGGCCCGGGTGACGCCTTCCCCGCGATCGCCCCGATCGAACTGCCCTACTGACAGCCCACCGGCCGGGCCCGCTCGCGGATGGAAGTAGCGCGGGCGGGTCCGGCGCGGTGGCGCTCGTGGTGGTTCGCCGCGGTGGTTATCGGCGCGGGCGCGGGCGTCGCAGGATGCGGCGGTGGTCGACCAAGGTGGTCTGGAAGGCGTCCCGGGAGGACCGCAGCCGGTGGTAGAGGTTGTCCGGTCCGGTGACGCACAGCTCGGTGACGCCCAGCTCGCTCAGTGACCGGACGGTGTCCAGCCAGCGGATCGGCCGGACCAGACCGTCGAGCAGGTCGGCCCGCAGCGCCGACGGGTCTTCGAGCAGGCTGCCGGTCTGGTAGGACACGACCGGGATCCGCGGTTCCGTCAGCTCGAAGCGGGCGTAGACCTCGGTGGCCATCCGTTCGCGCAGGCCGGCGAACGCGGCGGCGTGCGCGGGCGGGCGCATGGTGTGCATCGAGTAGCCGCCGACGTCGCTGATCGCCGCCCGGAAGCCAGCCAGGGCGCGCTCGCGCAGCGAGACCAGGTGGAAGTCCGGGTCGAGGTAGCCGGAGACCTCGTACCACTCGTCGCGCTCGCCGAGATCGGCCAGCAGCGCGGTGAGCCGCTGGCCGGGAACGCGGACGAACGAGTGGGTCACGACGTCACGGTGCTCGACGGCGAAGTACTCCCGTTCCACCCGGGCGATCTCGCTCACCAGCCGGATCATGTCGGTGAAGGGCAGCACCCCGGTGTACGCGAGGGCGGCCCGCTCGCCGAAGCTGGGGCCGACGCAGTAGGCCGGGTTGAGCCCTTCCTGTTCGGCGCGGTCCGCGAGCGCGACGCAGGCGACCGCGAACGCGAGCTGCTCGGCGTCGGTCAGCTCCTCCGCGGCCGCGGCCGAGGCAGCGGCGGCGGCCGAGTCCGAGGCGGCAGCGGCAGTGGCGGTCGCGGTCGCGGCTTCCGCGTCGGCGAGGGCGTCGGCGAGCCGGTAGCCGAGGACGTCATCGGCCTCGGCCAGCCGGCGCCGGCCGAGCGGGTCGACCAGCAGGAACTTCCCCAGCTCGCGGCGGCGTACCGGCGCGAGCGCCGGGAAGACGACGGCGGCGGTCACGCGTCGACTGCCGCGGGGTCGGCGACGTCCACCAGACCGGCGAGATCCGCCGGTTCGGTGGTGTCCGGTTGTGGGCCGGGCTCGGCGGCCATGCGCTGCAGCTCGTGCCGGTCGGGCTTGCCGTTGCGGTTGAGCGGGAACCGGTCGATGACCACGACCCGGTTCGGCTGCTCGTAGGCGGGCAGCGCCGCGCAGATCCGCTCCCGCCAGCGGGCGGCGGGACTCCCGGTCTCGTCCTCGACGAAGAACACCAGGGAGCAGCCCCGCCGGCTGTCCGGCAAAGCGATGATCTTCGTGGTGCAGCCGAGCGCGGCGAGCCGCGACTCGATGACCTCCGGGTGCAGCGTGTGGCCCAGCCGGTGTACCGCGAGCTTGCGTCCGTGGACGAAGAGGTTGCCCTGTTCGTCGAGGTGGCCGAGGTCCCCGGTGCGCCGCCAGCCGCGTCGCGCCGGCGCCACCGTCCCGTCCGGCTCCAGGTAGCCCTCCATCATGTCCGGCGAGTCCACGACGATCTCGCCGAGCTCGCCGGCGCCCAGCCGGTTGTCCGCCTCGTCGACGACGCGCACCCCGATGCCGGCGACCGGGCGACCGGTGCCGCCGGGGTTGTCCAGGGTGGCGAAGGTGATGTTCCCGAGCTCGGTGCTGCCATAGCTGTCCAGCAGCGGCTGACCGAAGAGCTCGACGTACTGGGCGACCAGGCTCGGGCCGAGCGGTGCGGCACCGCTGCAGAACATCCGCACGGCGGTCAGGTCCGCCATCGACGCCGGCCGGCGGTTCACGAGGTTCCAGATGGTGCGGTAGGTGGCGGGCGTCGCGTCGATGACCGTGGCCCCGGTCTGGCCGGCCATCCGCAGTGCCCGGTCGACCCGGCGGTACGGCGCGATCACCAGTGAACAGCGCACGATCCAGGCGATGAGCACCATGGACAGTCCGTACTGGTGGGAGAAGGGCAGCAGGGGCAGCAGGACGTCGTCGCGACGGTGTCCCATGTGCACGGCGTTGCGCTCCAGGTTCCTGATGAACCGGGCGCCGGTCTTGACCACCCCCTTGGGGGTGCCGGTCGAGCCGGAGGACCACATGATCAGACCGTCTGGCAGAGCGAGCCAGGTCTCGAGCCGCAGCCGGGACGCCCCCTGCCCCGCACCGTCGCGGTCGTCCCCGCGCTGGTCAACGTCGAGGTCCCCACGTGAGTCGGTCCGGTCGCCCGCCCCCGCGGCCGCGGCGAGGAGCTCGTAGATGAAGGCCGTCGGGGTCGTGTCGGGCGCCACCGCGTCGTCGTCCACGACGGCGAGCGCCACCCCGGCCACCTGGCAGATGCGGTTGGTCTCCGCGGCCACCTCCTGCTGGTCGACCAACACGATGGACGCGCCGGCGTGCATCAGGGCGAAAAGCGCGGTCACATAGCCGGCCGAGTTTCCGGCTTTGAGCAGGACCCGGGTGCCGGCCGACACTCCGCGTCCGTTCAGAACGCCCGCGACGGCAATCGCGGTGCGTTCGACGTCGTCCAGGCTCCGCGCGGAGTCGGCGGCAAAAATCGTGGCGGTCATCGGAGCAGTCCAGTCCTTCCCGAATGCCGCGGTGCGCGCTGTGCGCCGGCACCGTTCCCGCTGTTGGCACCGTTCCCGCTGGAAGCCGAGAGCCGGCCGCCGCAAATGGCCGGTCCACCGGTCGGAGAGTATTGATCTCCGCAACAACCGGCCAACCCCTGAGCCGCCCCTATGCCACCGGGCGCGACGCGCCCGACGCCCGGATCTCAACCGGTTGCGGCTGGTGAGACCGATGTCGCATCCCGCGCCGAGGGCCCGCCAACGCGCCCGCCCCGCGGCATCATCACCGCCGCGCCACCGCCTCGGAGGATAGGACACCCTCCGAGCTGACCGCTGCCCCTACCGGGCCCGATCAATTTGGTACCGGACGGGCTCCACGGGACCTCGGAGCACCGGACGGACAGCGGAACGACCCACCGAACGGCGGCGGGACTTCGGCTGGCACGTCCACACGACGGACGAACTCCCCCGGACGTGGCCCGGACATGGGCCGGGCCATCATGCTCACGCCCCGATGACCGGCGCTGGGACAAACGTGGCGAGGTGCACAGACAAGACCGGGACCTGCCGCGACTGGCCCTGTACAGCCACCACCGAGGGTCACACACAGTCAGCAAACCCAAAAAGAACAACAGATGAAGCAGCAGCTAGCCGACCCGAAAGCCCAAAAAGAAGATCAAATTCATCACAGAGTGTCACAGTTGATCATTTGACGCTATCATCGGTCGATAATTCTGCGCAATCTCCAGTATACCAAAAGTTTGTTTGTGCTCCCCCACAAAAGGGTGACACACTGGCCACTGACGGCAGCCGATCAAACATGCCTCCAGGCGGAGATAAACGCAGTTTTTCTTTTTTGTTTCCGGGCCTCCACCACGGCCCCAGCCGCTGGAACAACAGTTCCACAGGCGGCCATATATCCTGTTGTTTTTATTCATCGCTCGCGGGTTCAAACGGGGGGCAGAAAGGTATGAATCTCGTCGAGCGCAGCTGTTACCTCAGCATGTTCGACAAGGCAGCCGCCCGCTGCGAAACAGGGGCCGGCAGCACCATCTCAATTACCGGGCCGCTGGCGAGCGGGAAAACGTCCCTGCTGGATGAGTTCGCCGCCCGGGCCGCGAACAGGGGTTTTCTGGTCGTGCCCGGGGCGGGCTCACGCACCGAACGACACCTGCCACTCGGCCTGGTGAACCAGTTCTGTCACGGCCTCCCCCCCCTCGACCAGCTGGTGCGCGACCGGCTGATCCGCGACGTCCAGACGACGGCGCTGTCCCCGGCCGTCTCGCCGGAGCTGGGCGACCGCCGGCTGGCGCACGTGCTGCATGCCGTCTCCGACGCGCTACGGGAGGCCAGCGAGCTGGCCCCCGTCCTGCTCACCGTGGACGACCTGCATCACGCCGATCCGATGTCCCTGCGTTGCCTGCTCTACCTCGCCCGCAGAATCGGACAGTCCCGGGTCATCATGGTGATGTGCGGCCGGGGCCTCGGCGAGCCGACGGACCCCCTGCTGTACTCGGACCTGGTCAACCAGGCCCCCCGCGGGCCGCTGAGCCTGCCCCTGCTGACCTCGGCCGGCATCGGCCGGCTGCTCTCGCGCCGACTCGGCGACGTCGCGGAGTCGGACCCGGTCGTGACCGCGGCCCTCGCCGCCACCGGGGGCAACCCGCTGCTCGTCGAGGCGCTGGCGAACGATCTGACCGAAAGGGCCGCGCCCCGGGCCGGGCTCGCCCCGCTCGCCGGCCCCGACCCCCTGGCCGACATCGCCCCACCGGCCGACATCGACGCGTCCTGGCATGTCAGCGCCGGCGATGGGTACGCGCGGGCGGTCCTGCGGTGTCTCGAACGTTGTACCGCCGAGCTCCAGCGGATCCTGCGCGCGGCCGCGGTGCTCGACGAGGAGCTGCCGGCCGGGCTGATGCCGCTGGGGCACCTGTCGTCGCTGGACGTCGCGACCGTCGAACGTGGTGCCCGCGAGCTGGCGGCCGCCGGGCTGCTGCGTGCGGGACGGCTCCCGCACCCCCGGGCGCGCCAGGCCATCCTCGACAGCATGCCGGCCGCCGAGCTGGCCCGCCTGCACCTGCAGGCCGCCCGGCTCCTGCAGGACGACGGCGCGCCGCCGGTCCCCGTCGCCCGGCACCTGCTGCTGGCCGGGCACCGGCTCGACCCGAGCTGGGTGCCCGTCCTGCACGCGGCGGCCACCCAGCTGCTCGACGAGGCCGACACCGCGTTGGCCGTCCGGTTCCTCCGGCTCGCGCACAGCGTCAGCGCCGACAGCACGCAGCGGGCCGACGTCCGGGCGGCGTTGCTGCGGGCCGAGTGGCGCACCGATCCGACGCGGGCCCGCCACCAGCTGCCGCACCTGGTCGCGATGGCCGGCCACGGAACGCTGTCCGTCCCGCACCTGCTGCTCGTCGCCCGGTGCCTGCTCTGGTTCGGCCAGGCCGAGGAGGCGACGGCCGTCCTGGACCGGCTGGTCGACATGCCCGCCGACGCCACCGCGCAGGGCGAGATCCGGTTCACCCGTGCCTGGGCCGGCTTCGCCTATCCCGAGCTGGTCGGGCTGCCGGAATCCGAGCCCGCCGCGGGCACGGCCATACCGCGCCACCGGACGAGCACCAGCACCGGCGAGGCTCTCGCCCAGGTTCTGACGACGGTGGTCAACAAGGGCCCGAACAGCCAGGCCGTGACCGCGGCCGAGCAGGCGCTGCAGCGCTGCGTCCTGGACGACGACGTGCTCGCCCCGATCTCGGCGTCGCTGGCGATCCTGATGCAGGCCGACCAGCTGGAGACCGCCGCGCTGTGGTCCGACCGGCTGCTGGCGCAGGCCGTCGACCGGAAGGCACCGAGCTGGCAGGCCGTCTTCCACGCGATCCGCGGGGACGTCTCGCTGCGGCAGGGCCGGCTGCTCGACGCGTACCGGCACGCCGACACCGCGCTGAGCCTGATGTCCCGGGAGAGCTGGGCGACCGCGCTCGGCGCGCCCCTGGCGACGCTGCTGCACGTCCTGACCGCGCGGGGCCGGCTCGACGAGGCCGCGCGGCAGTTGGAGCAGCCGATGCCCGACGAGACCTTCCGGACGATCTGGGGCCTGGGCTATCTCCAGGCCCGGGGCCGCTTCTACCTGGCCGCGGGCCGGCCGGACGCCGCCCTCGACGACTTCCTGACCTGCGGCGACCTGATGGACCGGTGGAACGTCGACCAGCCGGCGATCGTGCCGTGGAGGTTGGACGCGGCCCAGGCCTACCAGGACCTCGGCGACCCGCGGCAGGCACGGACCATGGTCGAGATCCAGTTCACCAAGCTCGACGAGACGCCCACCCGGGCCCGGGGCCTGGCCACCCGGCTGCTGGCGGCCACCAGCACCGTGGCGCGACGGATCACGCTGCTGCGCGAGTCCGCCGAGATCATGCGGCGGATCGGCGACCAGCTGGAGCTGGCCCGGACACTGGCCGATCTCAGCCACGCCTACCAGGCGGCCGGCGACTCGCTGCGGGCCCGCACGACCGTCCGCCGGGCGTGGCACCTCGCGACGGAGTGCGACGCCGACGCGCTGCGCCAGGTCCTGCTGCCGGACTTCGACGAGGCGGTCGCCGACACCGCCGCCGAGGCCCGGGGCGGCACGGACGCGGCCTCGCTGAGCATGTTGAGCGAGGCGGAGCGCCGGGTCGCGGCGCTGGCGGCGCAGGGCCACACCAACCGCCAGATCGCCAACAAGCTGTTCGTCACCGTCAGCACGGTGGAGCAGCATCTGACACGGGTGTACCGCAAGCTCAAGGTGAACCGCCGCAACGACCTGCTGGCCAAACTGCCGGCCGAGTTCAGCACGATCGCCTGATGGCCGGCCTGCTCGTGTCCACCGATCGACGGACAGGATGTCCGCCGTCCGGTCGTCCCGCCGACCGGCCCGACCCGGACACACTGAACCGGTGACAGACGCAGTCAGGGTCCGGGGCCTGCGCAAGAGCTACCGCGGCGTGACCGCCGTGGACGGCGTGGACCTCGACATCGCCCACGGTGAGATCTTCGCGCTGCTCGGCCCGAACGGCGCCGGCAAGACCACCACCGTCGAAATCCTCGAGGGGTATCGCCGCCGTGACGCCGGCGAGGTGAGCGTGCTCGGCGAGGACCCGCAGAAGGCTCCGCTGAGCTGGCGGTACGGGATCGGCCTGGTCCTGCAGGACGCCCATGACATGGCCGAGCTGACCGTAGCCGAGACCGTCGCGCACTTCGCCCGCTACTACCCGCGGCCGCACGACCCCGCGGAGGTCATCGAGATGGTGGGGCTGACCCACGCCGCCGACAAGCGGATCCGGACGCTCTCGGGCGGCCAGCGCCGCCGGGTCGACGTGGCGATCGGGGTCGTCGGCCGCCCCCGGCTGCTGTTCCTGGACGAGCCCACCACGGGCTTCGACCCGGTGGCCCGCCGACAGTTCTGGGGCCTGCTGGGGAACCTCGCCGCCGAGCAGGACACCACGATCCTGCTCACCACCCACTACCTCGACGAGGCCGAGGCGCTCGCCGACCGGGTCGCCGTCATCGCCGGGGGCCGGATCGTCGCCGTGGACCACCCGAGCTCGCTCGGCGGGCGCAGCACGGCGAACGCGCACGTGCGCTGGATCGAGGACGGCACGGTCCACACGCTGGAGACTCCGGACCCGGTGACCGTCACCCTCGAGCTCTCGCACCGGCTCGGCGGCGACGTGCCCGGTCTGACCATCACCCGGCCGACCCTCGAGGACGCCTACCTCCAGCTGATCGGAGACAGCGCGCGATGACCGAGGCCACCACCACCGCCGCCGAAACCAGCGCCGCCGAAGCCACCGTCATCAAGGCCACCGCCGAGGCCGCCGCCGCGGGAGCGGGGGCGGGGGCGGTCTCGGGCCGCCGGCCGACGGTCCGCCGGCTCGCCCTGGCCCGCGGCGCGCTGGAGATCCGGCAGTTCTTCCGGGAACGGGACGCGGTGTTCTTCACCTTCGCGCTGCCGGCCGTGCTGCTCATCCTGCTCGGTTCGATCTTCGACAGCGGGCTGGCGAACCAGACCACGATGCCCGGCATCTCCACCAGCCAGCTGCTCGTCGCCGGGATGATCGCGGCCGGCATCGGATCCACCAGCTTCGTCAACCTCGCCATCGGGATCACCGCCGACCGCGAGGACGGCACCATCAAACGGCTGCGCGGCGCGCCGATGCCACCCATGGCGTACTTCCTCGGGAAGATCATCGTGGTGCTCGTGACCGCGGTGGCGGAGCTCGTCATCGTCCTGGCGGTCGGTGTCGCCCTGTTCGGCCTGCGGCTGCCCACCGAGCCCGGCCGGTGGCTCACGTTCGGCTGGGTCTTCCTCCTCGGCGTGACGGCCTGCACGCTGCTCGGCATCGCGATGAGCAGCGTGCCGCGTTCCATCCGCAGCGCGGCGCCGGTGGTTAACCTTCCGTTCCTCGTGCTGCAGTTCGTCTCCGGTATTTTCATCGTGCCCATCACCCAGCTTCCTCCGGTGTTCCAGCAGATAGCCGCCCTGTTTCCGCTGAAGTGGATGGCGCAGGGCTTCCGGTCCGTCTTCCTCCCCGACTCCGGAGTGGGTCTCGAGGCCGCTGGCGCGTGGGAGCACGGTCGTGTCGCGCTCGTCCTGACCGCCTGGTGCCTCGGAGGGCTCGTCCTATGCCTGACCACCTTTCACTGGCAGAGCCGCCGGGACGGCTGATCGCGAACGGCCCGCTACGCGCCCGCGGCGCCCGCGGCCCCGACGACACGGACGGCGACGAGTGGCTACGCCGGCTCCCGCTGTGGGACGTCTACTTCGCGCTGGTGGTGGTGGTCGCCCTCGGTTTCGTCCTGCTCGGCCACGGCGTCCCGGCCGCCCGGCGCGGCTGGGGGGCCGGCCTCGTCGTCCTGCTCTGGATCGGCTACCTGGCCGTCGGCCGGCGCATGGTCCGCTCCGGTCGGGGCGGCTGGCCGGCGCTGCTCTACCAGCTGACGGTGGTGGTCACCTTCACCTCGGCCGCCTGGCTCGTCACCACCAGCTCGGTCATGCTGTTCGCCCTGTACGCCCAGGCGTTCCTGATGGTCGGGGCGGTGGCCGGCGTGGTCACCGTCCTGACCCTCAACCTCGGTTGGCTCGGGACGGTTCTGCTCCACGAGCGGGGGTCTGAGGAGATGGCCAACGGCCCGTTCCCACTTCCGCTCGCGCTGCTCAGCCTGGTCCTGTCGATCGTGATCGGGGTCTGGGCCCATCACATCATCCGGCAGAGCTCCGACCGCGCGGCGCTGATCCGGGAGCTGGAGACCACCCGCGCCGAGCTGGGCCGCCTCTCCTTCCAGTCGGGGCAGGCCGCGGAACGGGAGCACTACGCCGACGCCATCCACGACACCCTGGCGCAGGGGCTGGCCAGCGTGCTGATGCTGATGCAGGCCCTCGACGCGGCCCTGGACACCGAGCCGGCCCGCGCCCGCCGGCACCTCACCCTCGCCCAGCGCGCCACCCGGCAGAACCTGGCCGACGCCCGCGCCCTCATCGCCGCCCGGCCGGCCGCCGAGACCGGGCCGGCGTCACTGACCGATGCGCTGCGGACCGAACTCGACCGGCTCCGGGAGACCCACGAGGTGCACGGCACGCTGCGCGTCGAGGGCCCGCCCCGCCCGCTGGGCACCGCCCTGGACGTCGTGCTGCTGCGCGGCGGGCAGGAGGCGCTGGCGAACGTCGCCAAGCACGCCGCGGCGTCCGAGGTCACGGTCACGCTGCGGTACCACGACGACCGCGTGAGCCTGGAGGTGCACGACGACGGCCGGGGATTCGCCGGTGACGCCACCTCGCCCGGCCATGGCCTGCCGATGCTGCACCGGCGGGTGTGTCAGGCCGGTGGGCGGCTGACCGTCACCTCGACGCCCGGGGACGGGACCACCGTGCGACTCGAGGTCTCCGCACCGTGATCAGCGTGCTGCTCGCCGACGACCACCCGGTGGTCCGGGCCGGCATCCGCGCGATGCTCGACACCGACCCGGAGATCGAGGTCGTCGCCGAGGCGTCCTCCGGGCCCGACGCCGTCCGGCGGGCCCTGGCCTTCACCCCCCAGGTAGTCCTCATGGACCTGCGGATGCCCGGCGGCGACGGTGTGGCCGCCACCGCCGAGATCCGCGCGGCGCTGCCGGCGACCCGGGTGCTGATCCTGACCACCTACGAGTCCGACCGCGACATCCTGCCGGCGGTCGGCGCCGGCGCCACCGGCTACCTGCTGAAGGACACCACCACCGCGGACCTCGTCGCGGCGATCCGGGCGGCGGTCCGCGGTGAGACGGTGCTGTCGCCGTCCGTGGCGGCGCGCATCCTCGGCCGGATGCGCGGTCCCGCGCCGGAACCGCTCTCCCCGCGGGAGGTCCAGGTGCTCCAGCTGGTGGCCCGCGGCCAGACCAACAGCGAGGTCGGCCGCGGCCTGAACATCACCGAGGCCACGGTGAAGACCTACATGCTGCGGATCTTCCAGAAGCTCGACGTCTCGGACCGGACGTCCGCCGTCATGGCCGCGGTCACCGCCGGCCTGATCTCCGGAGACCCCCGTTGACCGACCCCGATACCCGACCGACTGGTACCCGACCGAGTGGCTGCCGTGCGGGCCCTGAACGGGTGCGGCGCGTCGGTATCCTGATCCGCGAACTGTTCGTGCCCGCATGGAGGTCCCGTGAGCAACCGGATCGAGACGCTTGAATTTCAGGCCGAGGCCCGTCAGCTTCTGCAGCTGATGGTCCATTCGATCTATTCCGACAAAGATATCTTCCTGCGTGAGCTGATCTCCAACGCGTCCGACGCCCTCGACAAGCTGCGTATCGCCTCGCTGGTCGACAAGGATCTTTCGGCTGACACGTCCGACCTCCACATCTCCCTCGAGGTCGACCGCGGGCAACGCACGCTCACCGTGCGCGACAACGGCATCGGGATGTCCCGCGACGACGTCGTCCAGCTCATCGGCACCATCGCCCGGTCGGGAACGGCCGAGATGCTCCGGAAGGCGAAGGAGGCGAAGGACGCCGCCGCTTCGCTGGACCTCATCGGCCAGTTCGGTGTCGGTTTCTACTCGACCTTCATGGTGGCGGACAAGGTCACCCTGCTGACCCGCCGGGCCGGCGAGAGCGGCGGCACCCGGTGGGAGTCCAGCGGTGAGGGCACCTACGTCATCGAGGATGTCGACGACGCGCCGCAGGGCACCGCGGTCACCCTTCACCTCAAGCCGGAGGACAGCGAGGACCACCTCTTCGACTACACCGCCGAACGCAAGATCCGGGAGATCGTCAAGCGGTACTCCGACTTCATCGCGTGGCCCATCCGCATGGCCACCGAGAACCCGGGCAGCGCTGAAGGAACCGATGAGGACGCGGCGGTCACCACCGAGGTCCAGACGCTCAACTCGATGAAGGCGTTGTGGGCGCGCCCGCCCGCCGACGTCGACCAGGCCGAGTACAACGAGCTGTACCGCCACCTCAGCCATGACTGGACCGACCCGCTCGAGACCATCCACATGAAGGGCGAGGGCCTCTTCGAGTACGAGGCGCTGCTCTTCATCCCGTCCCGCGCGCCGTTCGACCTGTTCACGCAGGACGGCAGGCGCGGCGTCCAGCTGTACGTGAAGCGCGTGTTCATCATGGACGACTGCCAGGCGCTCATGCCGAACTTCCTGCGGTTCGTCAAGGGTGTCGTCGACGCGCACGACCTGTCGCTGAACATCTCCCGCGAGATCCTCCAGCAGGACCGCCAGATCCAGCTGGTTCGCCGCCGGCTGGTGAAGAAGGTGCTCTCGACGGTCCGCGGCCTGCAGACCGACGACGCCGAGCGTTACCGGACCTTCTGGAAGGAGTTCGGGCCCGTCGTCAAGGAGGGGCTGCTCGACGACGTGGAGAACCAGGAGGCGATCCTGGAGATCATCTCGTGTGCCTCGACGCACGACCCGGAACAGACGACGACCCTGCGGGAGTACGTCGACCGGATGAAGGACGGCCAGGACGACATCTACTACATGACCGGCGACTCCCGACTGATGATCGAGAAGTCGCCGCACATGGAGGCATTCCTCGCTCAGGGATACGAGGTGCTGCTCCTGACGGACCCGGTCGACGAGGTGTGGGTCGAGCGGGTGGCCCGGTTCGACGGCCGGCCGCTGCGGTCGATCGCCAAGGGCCAGGTCGATCTCGGCACGGCGGACGAGAAGGAGAGCACCGAGCCCGAGCGGGAACAGCGGCGGAAGGACTTCGCCGAGCTGCTCTCCTGGCTGACCCGGACCCTGCACGAGCAGGTGAAGGAGGTGCGGCTGTCGTCCCGGCTCACCACGTCACCGGCCTGCATCGTGGGGGACACCCACGACATCACGCCGACCCTGGAGAAGATGTACCGCTCCATGGGGCAGAACGTGCCGCACGCCAAGCGCATCCTGGAGCTCAATCCGACGCATCCCCTGGTGGAGGGGCTGCGCAAGGCCCACGAGCAGGACGGCAGCTCCGACGTTCTCAGCGAGACGGCGGAACTGCTGTACGGGATGGCGCTGCTGGCCGAGGGCGGCGATCTCGCCGACCCCTCCCGGTTCACCCGCATTCTCGCCGCCCGGCTCGCGAACACCCTGTAACGGCTCAGGGCACGTAGCCAGAAGAAGCTCCGCGGGCCCACGCTCGCGCAGAGGGACCGTCCGCCCGAGGGATGACCGACGGCGGTCGGGCCCTGCTGGTCGACACCGCCCGTGATGTCGCTCTGACCCGCGGGCTACTCGGCGCGTTCGGCAATGTTTCCATCGTTTCCCGATGGAAACTGGTCGGACCCGTACTGGCCTGACCCGCGCTGGCCGCCCGGCGCGCCGAACGTCGCAAGAAAGGCCTGAGCATCGACCGCCCTCCAGCACATGATCTACGCGGCATCCTCGACGAGCATTTTCGCGTAACGTTCGGCGACTTTACGTGACGATCGCAGACGGTAGCCGAACATGCCTGGTCGACGAGCAGATAACGACTCCTCCCAGTCACCGACGCGGCGAGCGGACCCATCAAGTGCCGTGGTCGAGTGATGTTCGACTGTCAGGGTGGGATCGACTAGCCAAACCCGGGCCCGTGCATCCGTCTCGATCTGACGGTTCGGCCGGCCCGAAGAACTGGTGGACACAATTCGCATAGTTGATGATCGTCGTCCGACGAAGCTCGACGACAATGCGCAGACCATGCGACAGAAAGCGGTCGGCTAACTCTCGTCCGGGTGGCTGATGCCACGCAGGATGACGGCCACTCTTTCGCGGAGCGTCTGGCGCAGCCAGGACGCGGAGCGGTCTCCCGCCCCCCAACGGGTGATTGCTTCCATAGTTACGGCGGTCATCATCGCGGCAGCATCTTCCACATCGGTCTGCTCGCTCAGCTCGCCGCGTTCTTTGCCGTGGCGGAGGAGGGATTCGAAGGCCACGCTCAGGCGAGGGATCGCCCGGGTTCCGTCATCCGGCCGCCCGACGAAGCCAAGGGCACCCGCCCGCAAAGCGGCTCCCCGGGGCGCGCGAACAACGCGCCGCGCCATCGACGTCATCACCTGCTCACTCAACGAGCGCAGCGGGACGCCCCGCACGGTGCCGACTTCAACCTCGTCGATCATCTTCTGGATTGTCGCCGAGCTCATCTCAAGGAGGATCGCCTCCTTGTTGGGAAAATGGAAATAGAAGGTTCCCTTGCTGACCCCGGCGGCCTGAGCGATATCAGCCGCGGTGCTTGCTTCGTACGCCGCATCGAAGTCGCCTTCGCTCCAGAGGCGAAGGGCGGCGCGGGTGAGAGCCAGCCGACTCTCCCGTGACCTCGTGTTCACCAGCGTCGCCCGCTGGCGGGGCGGGGTACGCGTTCGGCCAGGTTCCATCACAGGAATAATACGCAGCGTGGATCGCGATCATTCCGATCCGGCGGGACGCCCGGTCCTCCACGTGGCGGCTGGTGCCCGGTCGCGTCGCACGTCCTGGCAGGTGGGACGGGCTGCCGCGGGTACGAAAGAGCAGTTCCATCAGGGCGCCCAGCCGCTCCGCCGGACGCCGCCGAGGCCCGGACGCCGCCGGCGCCCGTCACCCAGGCGCTCGCGGGGCCCGACGCCACCAGCCGAACCCGCCGATCGGTCGTGCGGACCGGGCCTGCGACCTGACGCCTGGAGCTACGGCCGTGCTACGGTCCATTTGACCAGTGTTTAAATGGCGAGCGGAGGTCGGATCACCATGCAGCGACAGACGGAACTGGATCTGACGAGCAAGGTTGTGATCATCACGGGGGCCAGCCGTGGAGTCGGCCGGCAGGCGGCCCAGACGTTCGCCCGCCGCGGCGCGAACCTGGTCCTCGCCGCACGGACTGTCGACCCGGACCGGACCCTGCCCGGCACCCTGAACGAGACGCTGACCGAGATCGAGAACCTGGGCGGCAACGCGATCGCCGTCCAGACCGACCTGGCCAACCCGGCCGATCTCCAGAACCTGGTCGACGCCGCCGTCGAGCGGTTCGGTGGCGTCGACGTGCTCATCAACAACGCGGCGGCCACCNCCGGCGACATCTGGTCCAAGAGATTTCTGGAGCTCACGCGCGAGGACTGGCTCTACCAGTTCGACGTCAACCTCCACGCGCCCTTCACGCTCATTCAGTTGGTGACGCCGATTATGGAGAGCCGCGGCGGCGGGCGCATCATCAANCTCAGCACCGGCAGCGGCGAGGTCTTCCGCCAGCCGGAGGAGCTTCCCAAGCTCGAGAACATCGGNGNGTTCAGCCTGGCCGTGCCCGGNTACTACTNCAGCAAGCGGGCCCTCGACCGACTCGGCAACGTACTGGCCCCCGAGCTCGCCCGCAAGGGCATCGCGGTGATCGGCATGCACCCGGGCCTGGTGGCCACCGAGCTNNNNGCCATCCGNGTCAAGGAGGCCGGCCTCGACGACACCGTGGCGGTGCCGATGGAGGTCCCCGCCCGCATGCTGGCCTACTTCGCCTCGTGCGCCGACCCCATGGAATACACCGGCCGGCTGTTCTGGGCCGAACGTGAACTCGCCGAACTCGAGATCGAACTGGACGACCGGCCCACGATCAACACCTGAGCTGAAACGGGTCGCACGCGGCGGGGTCGGTACTCGAAGACCGCGGCGGGGGCGAGGACGAGCGGCCGGTCGACGGCGACGCCACGCACATGGATCTCGGCGAGCGTCGACATGGCCGTCTCGGCCTCGCCCAGGTCGCGGCGCCCGAACGGGACGGCGAACCGCACAGGCCCGCGGACCCGGCGGTGTCGGCCGCCGGCGCCCCGACGGCGAAGAGAGCACGGCGCACCGGGGTGTGCAGCGCCAACCACCCGGACCCTCGACGAACGACGGCCACAGCGAATGCCGCCCCTCCTGGTTCACCAACACCAGGAAGACACCCTGCTCGCCAGCAAAGCGATTGGTCGCGCCTGGTGCTCCAGGATCAACCTCGACCGCTCACAGCTCGGTTTTCGCGACCGCCCCGGTGGTCGTCTCACAGCGCAGTACCACCGCCTCGCCTTCCGCCGTTTCAACAACCTCGCCGGTGGGCCGGTACACCACTCGGCGCGGGTTGAGTCAGGACGTGCCGAACGTGAGCGTCTGACCGGGACGGACCACATAGGTTCCGCCGCGGAAGGGCCCGTCACCCAGGACCGCGAGCGTCATCTCGGGCACCCCCACACCCGACGACTCTAAGTGACCCGCCAGGTGGTCACCATTCGTCGCCAGACGATCCGGACACCACCCACACCGAGCAGATTTCCATTCCATTTGGAAAGGTGTGAACCCGGCGATGGTCAGCCGGAATCCGACGGTTTCCGTTCACAGTGGCCACGTGCGCTGTTTCATTCGACGTGGTCGATCACACGCATGATGGCATGTCACCGTATGGGGCGGGAACGTGCCGGCGACCTGTCCCCCGCCTGAGCCGGCCTGTGAAGACCTGGGCGAATGTTCGAGGAAAAGCGCGAGAGAACCCTGGTGGGCGGCTCCCCCGCGCTCGACCGGCGACGCGTCCTGCGCGGCTCCGCCGGTGTCTCGGCCGGTCTGCTGGCGCTGCCGGCGGCGCTCGCCAGCCCCGCGCGGGCCGCCACCACCGGGGCCGGAGGTGGAGCCGCGGCAGGTGGAGCCGCGGGCGGCGGCACCCCGGGCGGCGCCGTCGCGTTCGTCGACTCGTACCCGACGAACACCACCGCGGATCTGACCCCCGCGGGCGACGCCGCCGTGCGCGTCCTCGACGGGATGGCCCGGCTGCGGCGTACCGGGACGGCCTGGAACACCGGCGTCCCGCTGCGGCCGGACGTCCTGCGGAAGAACCTGCGGTACACCGCGGAGGTGACCAGGCGGCGCACCGCCACGCAGGCCGGCGACGCCTTCGTCTACGACCGGCAGCACCAGAGCTATGCCGTGATCGCCGGGCTCGGCCCGCCCGCCGAGATCTACAAGGCGGGATCACTGGCCGTCACCAGCATCACCACGGCGCCAGCCGGCATCCCGACCGCGAAGATCAACGACGCCGTCCCCACCGGCGCGCCGGCCGGCTCCGCTATCGGCGCGGGGTCGGTGAGCTCCCCGCTCGGCAGCGTGGTCACCCTTGTGAACACCGTGCGCGGGCCGTTCGCGTCCGGCAATCCGAGCAAGTTCGCCTACCAGTACCCGCGCCCCTGGCGGATGAACGAGCGCAGCGAGGTCATCGACACCGGCGCCGTCGACGACCTGGGCTACCCGGTGTACCGCTCCGACGTGGTCGTCGTCCCGCAGCTGCTGCGCCAGCGCGCCGAGGTCCCGGCGGAGGACGGCGGCCACCCCAGCGGGCACACCAACGCCTTCCACCTGGCCGCCCTCGCCCTGAGGAGCTGGTGACCAGGGCGTACGAACTGAGCCACACCCGGATCGTGGCCGGCATGCGCTCCCCCGTCGACGTGATCGGCGGTCGGGTCCTGGCCACCGCGCTGACCGCGGCGGCGCTCAACGACCCGGCCAACGCCGCGCTCAAGGCGGCCGCCCGGGCCCAGGCCGCGCAGTACCTGCGGGCTCGCACCGGCACCACCGCCGACACCCTGTTCGACTTCGCGCACACTGCGGCGCCGGGCACCGACCCGTACGCGAGCCGGGAGGCCAACGCGCGCGCGGTCGCGCCCCGACCGGCGTACACGCTGCGCCCCAGCGGACCGGACCGACCGCTCGTGGTTCCGAAGGGCGCCGAGGTGCTGTTGGAGACCCGGCTGCCGTACCTGAACGCGGAGCAGCGCAGGGCGGTGCTGCGCAGCACCGCCCTGCGTGCCGGTTACCCGGTGCTGGACGGCGCCGTGCTCGCCCACCTCGATGCCGCACTCGGTGGCTTCCACGCCCACGACACCTGGCGCAACGACATCAACGGCCGTGGCGGGCTGGTCAAGAGCGGCACCGGCACGCTCGCCCTGACCGGCGCGAACAGCTTCACCGGCCGTACAGCCGTACAGGCGGGCACCCTGGTCGCGGGCTCCGCGGACGCGCTGGGACGCGGCCCCGTGACGGTGCGGGGCGGCGCGCTGCGCGTCGACGTCCCCGGAACCGCCCGGATCAGGGCGGACTGCACCCAGATCGGGAAGTGGTCGGAAAGCCGTGCGCCCTGGGCGTTCAGGAAGTCGGCGTTGCGGTTGGCGTATCCGGTGGCGTTGAGCGTCAGGAAACGGCTGCCTCGGTAGAGCACCTTGTCGACCACTTCACAGGTGTCGGACGGAATCTGGCGCGGGAAAACTACGGGCGGGGATACCAGATGGTCAATGAACGACAGGTCGAACACTGACCTGATAACTACCGCCACCACACCGGGACCGGGTTTCTCCCGCGCCGGACCATCGTCGGCGCCGCCCCCCTCGGATGGCCGGACGGCCGGGCGCTCTGGCAGCCGGGCCGTCCGACCTGGCCGTGCCCGGCGGCCGCCGGGCCGCCGGGCCGTCGCGCGACCCGCACGCGCCGGAAGGCGTCCCACGACAGACCCGCACACACTATAGTGAGGTTACCTTTACTTAACTCCGAGGTGCGTTTCTTGGTCATGATCCCGGTATGGGGTAACGGTCGTCCGCCCCGGCGAGCGTCAGAGCACAGCGGCCCGTCCGGGGTCGCGGCGGCGGTGGAATGAACGCCTTCCGCCGAAGATCGGTCCAGATCGCGGACAGCCTCGGGCGGTGTCGGGTGGTCGTGGGTCCCCCCACGACCGGCGCCGGCCCACCCGGGCGCCGACCGCGGTGACGGGCGGGCGGCAGGGAAGCGCACAACCGCCGGGCAGGGCTGCCGTACTCCCCAGCCACCGGCAGCGGGCGGGTATCGATTCTCCGGAGAGACGGTCCAGTGACAACACGACGGTTGGACGACGAGCATTTCATGCCCGCGGCGATTTCGGTGCCGGATCTCGGCGACCTGCCCCAGGAACCCGGTCGGCTGGTGACCATGTCAGCCGGACCGGAGGCACCGCTCGCCGACGCCCTGGCGGACGTGGCCCGGCGTGGTCGCCACCACAACTTTCATGCCCTGCCGGGTATGCCGGCGCGGCGGGATGGGCAGGCGGCGGCCCACGAACTGCCCGACGTGTCACTGTCCGGCTGGGCGCTGGACTCGTTCTTCAAGCCCCAGGGCCCGCTCCGGAAGGCAGAGGCACTGGCGGCCGAGGCGTTCGGCGCTCAGGCCACGTTCTTTCTCGCCTGCGGCACCTCCGTGACGAACCGTGCCGTGCTCGACGCCCTCTCAGGGTACGGGCCGATGCTGATCGACTCGATGTCGCATCAGTCGGTTTTCTTCGCGGTCCAGGCTTTCACGGGCAAGCCGTCTCTCACCGGCGACCGGCCCGACGAGGCGCGCTATATTCCGACCGTCACCCGCGAGGGTACGCGGTACACCGACATCGGGGAAGCCCTGCGAATGCTGGCCGAGCACCGAACGGCCGGCCGGCCGTTCGGTGTCATCGCTCTCAACGCGGCCTCCTACGACGGGCACCGGCTCCGCCTGGCCGACATTCTGCCGGCGATCGCCGCCGCCTCACCGGGCACGGTCGTCTTCATCGACGAGGCGTGGTCGGCCATCCACACTTTCTCACCGCCGCTGGCCCGCCACTCCGCGCTGCCGGTCATCCGGGACCTGACGCAGCGGAACCAGCCCGCGCCGACCACCGTCGTCACGCACTCAGCCCACAAGACGATGCATGCCCTGCGGCAGGGCAGCTACCTGCACGTCGTCGGTTCGACGACCGTGGCCGCGGATCTGCGGGACGCGATCGTCCGCAATCACACGACGTCACCGTCCTGGCCGATCCTGGCCTCGCTCGACGTGGCCCGAGCGCACGCGGCCAGCCACGGGGAGGTCGCGGTCGCGCAGGCCCTCCGGCTGCGCGAGCTTTTCGTCGCCATGCTGCGCGCCGACGACCGGGTGGCCCACTTCCTTCCACGGCGGACCGACGCCGGCGGGGCCGAGGGTGGGTTCGGGTTCCACGTCGCGGACCCGATGAAGCTGTGGCTGACGGTCGGCGGGCGGCGGGCCGGGGCGCTCCGCCGGTACCTCTATGACGAGCACCGCGTCTACCTGGCCCGATCCGCGCCGAGCGGGCTGCTCGCGCACTTCCACATCGGGGTGTCCGAGGAGGACGTCCGCGCGTTCGCCGCGGCCCTCGTCGCCTGGGAGCGGCGGGACAGGCCGATCACCCGGTCCTCGACCTGGACGGACGTGGACGTGGATCCGGTGGTCGGCGCGGCGGTCGCGGACTATGTCCTCCCGTACCCGCCCGGAGTCCCGATCGCCCGGCCGGGTGAGATCTGGACCGAGGAGCACGCCGAACTGCTCGCGGCGGAACGAGCCGCGGGCACGGGGGTCATCCGTATCCGGCACCGCTGACCCAACGTGGCCGGACGGCCCCTCATCCGGACTGTGTCGACCAGGCGCTCCCAACAGACTTTCGCGACACAGCACACAAAAAGTGCGATCTGCCGTGCGCATCACGTCCCGGCCGAGACCCGAGCCGCCGGTGCTGGCCCAGCGTTTGGCGAGCATTGAGGCACACCAAGAGACATTAGGCTAACCTAACCTTCACTCACAAAGCCCCGCGATTCAGCCGAGAAACGATCAACAACGGCGACCCGACACCAGACCTGTCGGCGGCTAGCCCCGCCGCCAGATCCCGGCTTCCAGCCCGCCGTCCATTCGGAAGGACATCAACGCAACATGCCACCCATTCGGGAGATCTTCGGCCGCGGTGCCGGCTTCAACGGCGGGCTCGGCAACGGGGCCGGCACCAGTCGGCGCGGCTTTCTGATCGGTGGCGCCGCCGCCGCCTCGATCGTCCTCGTCGGCTGCGGCGACGACGACTCCGGCGAGGCCGGTGCGGGTGGGGACGGCGCCTGGGAGTACACCGACACCTCCGGCACCAAGATCACACGCCCGAAGCGTCCGGAGCGGATCGTCGCCTACATCTCCTCCGCCGCCGCGCTGTGGGACTTCGGGGTCCGGCCGATCGCCGTGTTCGGCCCGCAGGAGACCGAGGACGGCAAGAAGGAGGTCCAGGCCGGCAACATCGACCTCGACGCGGTCGACTCGGTCGGCGTGGTGTGGGACGACTTCAACGTCGAGAAGTTCACCTCGCTCAACCCCGACCTCGTTGTCACCGGCATGGCCGGCGACGACCGGGCCAGCAGCCTGTGGGCGATCACTCCGGAGCTGCTCCCGACGATCGAGAAGATCGCGCCGGTCGCCGCGCTCGACGAGTTCCGGATCACGTTGCCGAAGGTCATCGAGAGCTACCAGGCACTCGCCGGGGCCCTCGGCGCGGACGTGACCGCCTCCGCCGTCACCTCGGCGAAGAGCGACTTCGACGCCGCCTCCGCGGAGCTGCGCACCGCGGCGGCGGCCAAGCCCGGCCTGAAGGTCATGGTCGTCTACGCCGACAACGACAACCTCTACGTCGCGAAGCCGGACTTCTTCGCCGACCTCATCTACTACACCGAGCTCGGCCTGGACTTCGTCAAGGGCGGCGGCGACGAGGACTACTGGGAGGCGCTGAGCTGGGAGCAGGCGAGCAAGTACCCGGCCGACCTCATCCTGACCGACACCCGGACCTTCTCCCTGACCCGCGAGCAGATGGCCGCGTTCCCGACGTGGAACCAGGTGCCCGCGGTCGCCGCCGGTCAGCTCGGGGACTGGTCCGCCGAGCCCGGGTTCAGCTACCAGCTGGCCACGCCGGTCATCCGCAAGCTCACCGAGGCGGTCAAGAAGGCCCGCACCAACGTGGTCGCCTGACCGGCCACCCGCCTCCCGCCCGGTCCGCGGCCACACCTTGGTGTGGTCGCGGACCGGGCACGCGTGAGCGGCGCCGAGTGGCGAGCCCGCCGTACCGGCAATCGGCGGAAAGTCTCTCCATCATCTGAAGTCCATGCCCGCAGTCCACGCCCGCAGTCCACGCCCGCTGTCCGCGGCACACCGGCCATCGACCCGCGGGCCGGCGCGAGAACACACCACTCATGGAGGTAGGTGACGGTGACCGCCGAGGAACCGACCGGGCGCGACGTCCTGCGGAGGGCCATCTGGGGCCAACGGCGCTGGGTCTCCCTCAGCGCCCTGGGCGCCACCGGCCACCAGGGCGGAGAGGCCCTCGTCCCCGTGATCGTCGGCGTCGTCATCGACCGGGCGGTGACCACCGGGGCCACCGGGACCCTGCTGACCTGGCTCGGCGTGCTCGCGGCCGTCTTCGTCGGGCTGTCGTTCGGCTTCCGTTTCAGCGCCCGGGCCAGCGAGCGGGCGTCCGAGTACGCCGCGCTCGACCTGCGGACCGCGCTGACCGCGCGCATTCTCGACGCACGCGGCGGGGCCGACAACGGCCGGCTCGCCGGCGAGCTCACCAACATCGCGACCGCTGACGTCGCCCGGGTCGGGGCGGTGAACCTCGCCATTCCCGCCGGGGTCGCCGGCGTGGTCGGGCTGACCGTCTCCGCGGTCGCGCTGCTGAACATCTCGATCGTGCTCGGGCTGCTCGTCCTGCTCGGCACCCCACCGCTGCTGTGGGTGAGCCACCAGTTGGGCAAGCCGCTGGAGCGGCGCAGCGAGGAGCAGCAGGAACGCGCCGCGCTCGCCTCCGGCATCGCGACCGACCTGGTCACCGGCCTGCGGGTCCTCAAGGGTGTCGGCGCCGAGGCCACCGCCGTCGCCCGGTACCGGGCGACCAGCCGGGACTCGCTGGCCGCGACCCTGCGGGCGGCCCGCGCGGAGGCCTGGTACGCCGGTACCGTGCTCGCGATCAACGGGGCTTTTCTGGCGGTCGTCGCGCTCGTCGCCGGTCGGCTGACCGCCGACGGTGACATCAGTATCGGCGGGCTCGTCACCGCGGTCGGCCTGGCGCAGTACCTGCTCAGCCCGCTCTCCTTTCTGACCTGGGTGAACTCCGAGTTCGCCATGGGCAGAGCGTCCGCCACCCGGGTCGCCGCGGTTCTCGCCTCCCCGCCGGCCGTGGTGGGCGGGGAGGGGGTGCTGCCCGTCCGTCCGCCGGGACGGCTGCGGATGCGGGGTGTCGCCCACGAGAACCTGCGCGCGGTCGACCTGGACGTCGCGCCCGGCGAGCTACTGGGCGTCGTCGCGACCGATCCCGCCGCGGCCACCGCGCTGCTCGCCTGCCTGGCCCGGGATCTGGACCCCGAGTCGGGCACCGTCGAGATCGACGGCGTGCCGCTGACCGAGCTCGCGCCGGACCACATCCGCCGGGCCGTGCTGGTCGCCGCGCACGACGCCGACCTGTTCGAGGGCACGCTCGCCGAGAACGTCGCCGCGGGGGCGACCAGTGCCGCCGGGGCGACTGCCCCGACCGGGGACACGCTGGCGCCGGCGCTGGCCGCGGCCGGCGCGGACGAGGTCGCGCGGGCGCTGCCCGAGGGCGTCGACGCGCACATCTCCGAACGGGGGCGCTCGCTGTCCGGCGGCCAGCGGCAACGGGTGGCCCTCGCCCGGGCACTGGCCGCCGACGCGCCCGTGCTCGTCCTGCACGACCCGACCACGGCGGTGGACACGGTCACCGAGGCGCGGGTCGCGGCGAGCCTGCGCGACATCCGGCGCGGCCGGACCACCGTGCTGGTCGCGACCAGCCCCGCGCTGCTGGCGGTGACCGACCGGGTGGTGGTCGTGGACGGCGGCACCGTGACGGCGCAGGGAACCCACTCGGACCTGCTGGGCGGCGACTCGGTGTACCGCGCGGCCGTGCTGTCCTGATGGCCCTCCCGAGCCTGACGCCCATCCCGACGCGCCGACGGTTCCCCCCGGCGCGGGTCACCGCGGCTGCGAGCCCCCGGACCAGAAACCCCCGAAACGCAGAGTCAAGGAGGTCGCGATGACGACGGCCACGCGGACGTCGACCGGGCCGGAACCCGGATCCGGGGATGGAGCCGCGTCCACCGACGGGTCGTCGGCGACGCCGTCCGGGCCGACGGCGCCGTCGGGGTCGACGGCCGCGGGTTCGACGGCCACGGGGTCGACGGCCACGGGGTCGACGGCGGCGGGTCAGCCTTCCGGCCCGGTGTTGCTGCCGACCGCGACGGGGGCGCGTACCCGGGCCGCCGTCGGCGAACTGCTGCGCCCGCGCTGGCTCCTCGCCGTCGCCGCGCTCGCGACGATGACGGCCTCGACGGCGATCGGCCTGCTCACCGCGCCCATCTTCGGCCACATCGTGGACCTGGCCGTGGACGGCAGGCCGGCGAGCGCCGTCACCACACCGTTCGTGCTGCTGGTCGGCATCGCCGTCGTCGCCGGCGTGACGGCCGCGCTGGGCGCCTCCCTGATCGCGCGGCTCGGTGAGGACATGCTCGCCGAGCTGCGGGAACGTCTCATCGAGCGGGCGCTGCACCTGCCGCTGGAGCGGGTGGAGGAAGCCGGCTCCGGCGATCTCACCGCGCGGGCGACCGCGGACGTGTCGATGATCGCGCAGGTGGTGCGCTCCGCGTTGCCGCAACTCGCGCGGGCCGCGCTCACCATCGGGCTCACCCTCGTCGGCCTGGCCGTCCTCGACTGGCGGTTCATGCTCGCCGCCCTGCTGGCCGTCCCCATCCAGCTGCACACCGTCCGCTGGTACGTCCGCAACGCCATCCCGATCTACGCGGCGCACCGGGTCGCGGTCGGCGCCCAGCAGCAGCAGCTCCTGGACACGGTCGGCGGCGCGTCGACCGTGCGCGCGTTCCGGCTCACCGACGGCCATCTGACCCGGGTCACCGAACGCTCGAACGTGGCGATCGGCCTGGCACTGCGCGGCATGCAGCTGGCGACCCGCTTCTTCGGCCGGCTGAACCTCGCCGAGTTCGTCGGCCTGACCGCCGTGCTGGTGACCGGGTTCCTGCTCGTCCGCGACGACGCGGTGAGCATCGGGACGGCGACCGCCGCCGCGCTGTACTTCCACAGCCTGTTCAACCCGATCAACGTCGCGCTGGGCCTGGCCGACGACGCCCAGGCCGCCGGGGCCAGCCTCGCCCGCCTCGTCGGCGTGGTCGACCTGCCGGCGCCGGCCGTCCCGGCCGAACCGGCGGCACCGGCCGACGCCTCGGTACGGGTCACCGGGGTGGTGTTCGGCTACCGCCCGGGGCACGAGGTGCTGCGGGGCATCGACCTCGACGTCCGCCCCGGCGAGCGGGTCGCCCTGGTCGGCGCGAGCGGCGCGGGCAAGACGACGCTGGCCAAGCTCCTCGCCGGCATCCATCGGCCGACCGGCGGCTCGATCACGATCGGCGGGATCGCGCTGGACGCCCTCGGCCCGGACGTCACCCGGAGCACCGTCGCGCTGATCACGCAGGAGGTGCACGTCTTCGCGGGACCGCTCGCCGACGACCTGCGCCTGGCCCGGCCGGACGCCACCGACGACGACCTGCGCGCCGCGCTGGAGACGGTCGGCGCGCTGGACTGGGCGACCGCGTTGCCCGACGCTCTGACGACCGTCGTGGGCGAGGGCGGCCACCGGCTCACCGTCGCGCAGGCCCAGCAGCTCGCCCTGGCCCGGCTCGTGCTGGCGGACCCACCGGTCGCGATCCTGGACGAGGCGACGGCCGAGGCGGGCAGTGCCGGCGCCCGCGCGCTGGAGACGGCGGCGGACAACGCCCTGCGCGGCCGGACCTCCTTCGTCGTCGCGCACCGCCTGACCCAGGCGGCCGGCGCGGACCGGGTGGTGGTGCTCGACGCCGGCGAGGTCACCGAGACCGGCTCGCACGCCGAGCTGCTCGCCGCCGGCGGCGCCTACGCCGACCTGTGGCAGGCCTGGACCGACCACCGGCCGGACTCGTCCAGCCCGCCGGCCGACGGCCCCGCCAGCGACCCCACCGGCTGACCCGCCGGGCTGAGGCCGGGCGCGCGGCCCACGGTCAGCGTGGGCCGGGCGCCCGGCCGGCGGTCAGAGGCCTTCCCGCAGCGCCCGGTCGACGATCGCCCCGATCTCCGTCATCGGCCCCGGATCCCCGAGACCGTCATGGTCGCAGGGCATGTCGTGGTTGACGATCCTGCCGGCCACGTACGGGGCCCACCGTGTCCGCACCGGATCGACGTCCCCGGTGGCGCCGGCCGGCGTCACCGAGCCGTGCGCGGCGGTGAAGAACAGCACGTCGCCGTCGAAGGTCGGGCGCCGCGAGCGGCGAAGCTGGGCCGGTACGTCGACGAAGCAGTCGACGATCGCGCCCAGCACCGCCGGCCCGAGGTCCGCCAGCACACCACCCCGGCGGACCAGCTCGGCGATCACGTCCTCGCGGGTGACGGGCTCCTTCCGGCCGGACCCGGAGTCATCCCCGCCGGTATCGGCGTCGGCGTCCCCGGCCGCCTCGGCGCCACCGTCGCCGGCGCCGTCGCGCAGGAGGTAACGGGCCACCTCCCGCTCCCGGTCCCGCATGACCTCCGCCAGCGGCTCGGGGCCGTCCCGGTCGGTCGGCGCGGGGGCGTCCAGGAGCGTGAGCAGCCCGACCCGCTCGCCGTCGTCCTGCAGCCGGCAGGCCATGAGGTAGGCGATGTTGCCGCCAAGCGACCAGCCGAGCAGGTGGTACGGGCCGGTCGGCTGCACCTCCCGGATCCGCCGCACGTACTCCGCGGCGAGCTCGCTGAGGCTCCCGGCCGCCGGGGCACCGGACAGCGACGGATTCTGCACCGCGTAGAGCGGACGGTCACCGCCGACCGTGCGCCGCAGCGCGGCGTACTCCCAGCCGAGCCCGCCGGCCGGGTGGACGCAGAACAGCGGCGCGCCGCCGGACCCGGCCCGCAACGGCAGCAGGACGTCGAGCGCCCCACCACCCCGCGCCGCGGCACCCGTGGCGGTGGCGGTGGCGGCGTTGTCGATCAGGCGCGCGACCGCGCCGACGGTCCCCGCGGCGAACAGGTCGGCGACGGAGAGATCGGCCCCCAGCTCGTCCCGGATACGCAGCCGGAGCCGGACCAGCAGCAGCGAGTGGCCGCCGAGGTCGAAGAAGCTGTCGTCGACGCCGATCGCCTCGCCCGTGCCCCCGCCCTGGTCCGCGGGCAGGTCGAGCACCTCCGTGAACAGGTCGCACAGGACCCGCTCGGTCAGGGTCACCGGTCCGCGTCCCCGGCCGGCGGGCGTCAGCTCCGGCACCGGCAGCGCCGGCCGGTCGAGCTTCCCGCTGACATTGAGCGGGAGCTCGCCGAGGACGACGACCGCGGCGGGCACCATCACCGCGGGCAGCCGGGTGGCGGCGAACGCCCGGAGCTCCGCGGGGGCGCACCCGGCGTCGGCCACGACGTAGCCGATCAGGGACGGGTCGGTGCCGGCGGGGCCGTGATGGTCCACGACGACCGCCCGGCCGACCGCGGGGTGCGCCTCGAGGGCGGCCGCGACCTCGCCGAGCTCGATGCGCACCCCCCGGATCTTGATCTGGTGGTCGGCCCGGCCGAGGTACTCGACGACACCGTCCGGGCGGCGCCGCGCCAGGTCACCCGTCCGGTACATGCGGGTGCCGGGCGGCCCGGACGGATCGGCGACGAACCGCTCCGCGGTCATCCCCGGGCGCCCGAGATAGCCGCGGGCCAGGCCGTCGCCGGCGATGTAGAGCTCGCCGACCAGTCCGGCCGGCAGTGGCCGCAGCGCGTCGTCCAGGACATGCACCCTGGTGTTCGCGGCGAGCCGCCCGGCGGGGACCGGCCCCGGGCCGCCCGGCTCGTGCCGCCACCAGAGGCTGTCCCCGGCTGCCTCGGAACAGCCGTAGAAGTTGAGCAGCCGGAGGTCCGGCCAGCGGGCGGCGGCCGCGTCCGCGAGCCCGACCGGGATGTCCTCGCCGCTGCTGACGAGCGCGGACAGCGTGTCGAGCGCGCCGGGTTTCGCGTCCGCCACCAGCAGCGAGATCAGGCTTGGCGCCGCGGTGAGCACCCCGCCGCCGTGGGCGTCGACGAGCTCGGCCACGGCGATCGGGTCGACGGCCGTCCGGTCGTCGGCCAGCAGGACGGTGTCCCCGGCCGCGAGCGCGCCGAGGATCTCGGTCGAACCGTCGAAGAATGTCAGCGCGCTCTTCGCGACCCGGATCCGGGGCCCGTACAGCGCGGCCCGGGGCGGGGCGCCCAGCCCGCCGACCGGGTCACCGGCGAGCGCGGTCACGTCGGTGCGGGCCAGGTCACGACTCCAGTACAGCCGGTTGGCCAGGCCGCGCTGGGTGCCTGCCACCGCCTTGGGACGCCCGGTCGAACCCGAGGTGAACAGCACGTATGACAGGTCGTCCGGGGAGATCGACACCGGCGGGGTGGCCGGGGCGCCCGGTTCCCGCCTGTTCTGCGCCGCCGGACTGTTCTCCGCCGGCGGCCAGTCCTCCGGCCGCGCCGGGAACACCTGCCCGTCGGGCAGGTCGAGGCGCCGCGCCGTCGCGGCCGTGCAGATCACCAGCGCGGGACGCGCGTCGGCCAGCATCATGTCGATGCGCGCGCGCGGGTGGTTGAGATCGATCGGCAGGTACGCCGCCCCGGATTTCAGCACCCCCACCAGCGCCGTGACCAGCTCGGTCGACCGTTCGAGGGCGAGTGCGACAACGGTGCCCGGGCCGATCCCGCGCGAGCGCAGCGCGCCGGCGAACCGCCCGGCCGCCGCGTCCAGCTCGTCGTAGCGCGTCCGCCGCCCGCCGAAGATCACGGCCACCGCGGATGGCGTGCGGCGCGCCTGCGCGGCCAGCAGGCCGGGCACGTCCGGCTCCGGGACGGCGACCGCGGCGGCGGCCCACGCGGCACGCGCCTGGTCCCGCTGCTCCGGCGGGAGCAGGTCGAGCTGGGCGACGGTCCCGTCCGGATGCTGGGCGAACGCGGTCAGGACGCGACCGAAGCCGGCGAGCAGCGCCTCCGCCTGGGCCCGGCCGACATCGTCCGGCCGGTGGTCGAGATGCACGTAGAGCCGCTCGTCCGGGACGACGAACAGGGCGAGGGGGTAGTGCGTCGCGTCCTCCACGTCCGCGGCGCGGATCCGCGAGCCGAGCGAGTCGGCCGCCTCGGCACCGGCGGTGGACGGGTAGTTCTCGACCACCACGAGGGTGTCGAACAGCACCCGGTGCCCGGCGAGCCGGTGCAGCTCGTGCAGGGGCAGATGGTGCGCCCCGAGCAGCCGGGCGGAGGCGTCCTGCACCCGGTCGAGCAGGTCGGCGGTCCGTTCGGCGGGGTCGAGCCGGACCCGCGCCGCGACGGTGTTCACGAACAGGCCGATCATCGCCTCGACGCCGGGGACCTCCGGTGGCCGCCCGGCGACGACGGTCCCGAAGACGACGTCGTCCCGCCGGGTCAGCAGGCCGAGCATGACCGCCCACGCGCCCTGCACCGCCGAGTTGAGGGTGATCCCCTGTTCCCGCAGGCGCGCCGTCAGGGTCGCGGTCGTCTCCGCGGACAGCCACAGCTCGACCCGTCCCGGCCGGCCGTCCAGCGGCGCGCGGCTCACCCCGGACGCCGCCGGAGCGACCAGGGTGGGCCCGTCGAGGCCGGCGAGCGCCTCCCGCCAGACGGTGTGGGCCTCGTCGGAATCCTGGCTGGCGAGCCAGGCGAGATAGTCCCGGTACGGCGGCCGGGGCGGCGCGGCGCCGGGCGGCACGGCGCGCGGGTCACGGTCGTAGAGCGCCACCAGCTCGTCGATGAGCAGCGGCATCGACCAGCCGTCCAGCACGAGGTGGTGGTTGGTCAGCACGATGCGGTGCTCCGCCGGCGCAAGCCGGATCAGGGTGAGCCGGATCAGCGGACCGGTGGTCACGTCGAACCCGCGGGCCCGGTCCCGCTCCAGGATCTCCGCCAGGGCGGCGGGGTCGGCCGGCTCAACCAGCTCCCAGGGCAGCTCGACCCGCTCGGGGACGACCTGCACCGTGCCCGCCGCGCCGGCGTCGGCGAACCGGACGCGCAGGGCGGCGTTGCGGTCGAGCAGGGCCTGCCCGGCCAGCCGCAGCCGCTCCGGGTCGACCGCGCCCCGCACCTCCAGCATCAGCTGGCCCAGGTACGGGTCGGTTGTGAGGCCCGCGTCACGCGCGCCGTCCAGGGCGTGGACGAGCAGGCCCGCCTGAACCGGTGTGATCGGCCAGACGTCGGCGACGGCGCCGGCGGCCTCGAAACGGTCGATCGCCGGCTGGTCGACACGGACCAGCGGGAAGTCGGACGGCGAGTGCCCGCCGGCGTCCGGGGCGTCGACGATCGCGGTGAGCGCGGCGAACCAACGGTCGGCGAGGTCGCGCACGTCGTCCCGGTCGAGCACCCGCGTCGACCAGGACCAGGTGGCGCGCAGGGCCGGGCCGTCGGTGACGGCGTTGACCTCCAGCAGGTGGGCGACCGGCATGCCCGGGTCGGCGCCGCCCTCGGCCGCGTCGGACTCCGGAGCCGCCGCCCAGTGGGGCACCGGGCCGGACGATCCGGTGGCCGTCCGACCCAGGTAGTTGAAGGCGACCTGCGGCGCCGGCCGGGCCGCGAGCGGGCCGGCGGTGGCCGGGTTGAGGTGACGCAGCAGGCCGTACCCCAACCCCTCGGCCGGGACGGCGCGCAGTCGCTCCTTGACCGCCCTGACCGCCGCGCCGATCGCTCCCGGGGCCGGCGCCGCGGCCGGGTCGAGGTGGGCGGGGTCGAGGTGGGCGGGAAGGTCGAGGCGGACGGGGAAGACGCTGGTGAACCAGCCGACGGTCCGGGAGAGGTCGACCCGCTCGTGGTCGGGGAACAGATGCTCGTGCCGGCCGTGCGACTCGACGTTCACCACCGACACCGGACTGTCCGGGCGCCAACCGGCGAGCGCGATCGCCAGGCCCGCGAGCAGCACGTCCTGCACCCCGGCGTGGAACGCCGCCGGCACCCGGGTCAACAACGCCTCGGTGACCCGCCCCGGCAGGCTGACCGTCAGTTCGCCCGACGTCCCGACGGTGTCGAGGACCGGGTCGACCGAGGCCTCCGGCGCGAGTGGTCGCACCGCGTCGAGGACGTCGGTCCAGTACGGCAGCTCCGCGACCGTCTCCACCTGCACCGCCCGGGCCGCCAGCAACGACGACCAGCGCCGCAACGACGTCCCCACCACCGGCAGCACCGGCGCGCCACCCGAGGCCACCGCGTCCCACGCCACCGCGAGATCAGAGATGATCATCTGCCAGGAGACACCGTCCACGGCGAGGTGATGTACAGCAAGCACGAGCCGGCCGGCCCCGATCCCGCCATCCAGCCACACCGCCCGCACCACCACCCCGGACGCCGGATCCAATCCCACCCGCGCCGACTCCGCGGC